>JALUBM010000201.1 GCA_027044845.1 Sulfurimonas sp. | reverse complement strand
GATTTTATAGCTTTAAAATTTCACTATCAACTTGATGAAGAAGGAAAAATTACCGACTTTTTGCATCAAATTTCCATCCCTAAAAATGAGAAAATTTTTACAGACTTTACTATGCAAAATATTGTTTTTCATATCGGTATGGTGGAGGCAATAAGTTATTATAAAATTGCCGTACCACGGGAGTTTATTATAGAATGTGGTAGGTTGAATGAAGCACAAAAAAAATGGTTTGCCAAGCTTTATTTTAACGGTTTGGGAGAGTTTATTTATTTCAACACTATAAACGTTACGCAAGAAGAACTGGTGCATTTTAGCGTTACATGCAAAGAAGAAGCATTTGAAAAAATATCTGTCAATACTCAAGAGAATATCATCATTCCTATCGGTGGCGGTAAAGATTCTCTTGTCAGTTATGAGCTGCTAAAAGAGAAATTTCCCGAGGCGTTGATGTTTTCGATGAATCCGATCGTCGCATCAAAAGAGATACTCAAAAAACACCCGAAAAATTCTATAGAACTACAGCGTAAACTTGATTTGCAAAAGATTTTAGATTTTAATGGACGCGGGTATTTAAACGGGCATATACCTTTTTCTTCCATTGTCGGGTTTATCTCTATATGGCTGGGACTTTTGTATAAAACTAAGTATATTGTTCTCTCGAATGAGTCAAGTGCAAATGAAGAGAATATCATCTACAACGGACAAAAAATCAATCACCAGTACTCAAAATCTATAGAATTTGAAAATGATTTTCGCCAATATATTACAGAATTTGTAACGGATGATGTAGAGTATTTTAGTTTTTTACGTCCATTGGATGAGATTCATATTGCTCAGCTTTTTGCGACCGTTGCCAAAGAGCATTTTTTTACGTTTCGCAGTTGTAATGTCGGGAGTAAACAGAATGAATGGTGTGGAAAATGTCCAAAATGCCTCTTTACTTACATAATGCTATGTAATTACATAGATGATATAACCTTGCAAAAAATATTTGACAAAGATATGCTTGATGATGCTGATTTACAAGAACTTTTTAATGGACTTTCTCAGAGTGATGCGATAAAACCTTTTGAATGTGTCGGTACCTATGATGAAGTTAATTATGCACTGAGTAAAAGATACAACTTTTATGAGAAAGAGAACTTGCCATGTCTGTTGCAAAACTATCAGCCGAAAAATATGCACTATGATTTACATGTAAACTATGAGACACAAAATAATCTGCCGAAAAAATTTAAAGAGAACCTTCAAAATAATGTTGCAAAACTTAATTTCTGAACTTAGACAGTATTCTGTTATAGGTATTTTCGGTTTTGGTGTAGAGGGAAAATCATTTTATAATTTTGCACAAAAGTATTTGAATAATACGAAGATTGTTATTATTGATAAAAATCATCCTTCTTGTGATGAAAATTATCTCAAAAAACTTGATGAGGTTGAGCTTGTTATAAAATCTCCTGGTATCTCTTTATTCAATTTGGGCATAGATTATAAATCGTATAACTTTTCATCTGCAACTGAATTGTTACTCAAGCATTTTAAAAAACACATTATTGGCGTGACAGGCACAAAAGGAAAAAGTACACTTGTAACGCTTATCGATTCACTCCTCAAAAATGCAGAGCAAAAAAGTGTTTTGTGTGGTAATATCGGCATACCAGTTTTTGATATTCTTGATACGCTTGATAAAGAAACAAAAATCGTTATGGAACTCTCATCTCACCAACTCTTCCATGTAAACGATTCCCCGTATATTGCCATTTTAACAAATTTGTTTGAAGAGCATTTGGACTATTATAAGGATGTGCAGGAGTATTATGAAGCAAAATCTAATATATTTACACATCAAAGCAAGGATGATATTTTTATCTATAATTTAGAACAGACACTGCCTCATGGCTTTAATGTGTATGAAAATGGACTA
Source organism: Sulfurimonas sp. (assembly GCA_027044845.1). Taxonomy (GTDB): domain Bacteria; phylum Campylobacterota; class Campylobacteria; order Campylobacterales; family Sulfurimonadaceae; genus Sulfurimonas. The sequence continues at coordinate 2,815 of JALUBM010000201.1, read as the reverse complement.
CGATATAAAATAAAATTTTCTCTACAAAACGGTTTTATTCACAAAGCAACATTGCAGATACTTGAAAAGCTTATTGATATTTTGGGTATTGATGAAAGAGTATATCTTCAAACGATACAAGCATTTAAAACTCTGCCTCATCGACTTGAATTTGTGCAAAATATTAAAGGGATTCCTTATATAAATGATTCGATTTCTACTATTCCCGAATCGACGATTGAAGCGATTAAGATTTTAAAAGATGTCGATACATTGATACTTGGAGGGAATGACAGAGGTGTCAGCTATAATGTTTTAGTAGATTTTTTGCTCAACAGTAGCATTGAAAACATTATCCTCTTTTCAGATACGGGAAAAAATATTTATGATGCTCTATATGTAAAAGTGAAACATAAAAAGCTCTTTTTGCAAAATAACTTGCAAGAATGTGTTAAAAAAGCTTATAATATATCAAGAAATATTGTGTTATTCTCTCCCGCAGCCTCTAGTTTTAATGAATATAAAAACTTTATGGAACGCGGAGATGAATTTAAAAGTCTGGTGAATGAACTAAAAGGATAAAAAATGCCATTTATACATGTAGATGAAGATAATTTCGATGAGATTGTAGCAAGAGAATTTTCAAAAGAGAAGTTTGTTATTTTGAAATTCGGTTCAAATTATTGTGATGCTTGTCAAATTATGGAGATGGAGCTTGAAGAACTTTGCGATAGACTTACTAATGTTTCTGTATTAAGTATTGATAGTAATATATCTGAATTTTTAACACAAAGATTTTTTGTTGAAGAAATACCAACAACTGTGATTTTTAAAGAGGCTGAAAAACAGTTATTTTATAGAACAGGAATCACATTAGCAGATGATATGGTTGATGTGATTTTAAAAGAGTGTTAGCTAGTTTTTTTAAACTAGCTATTTGTGTTCATACTTTCTAAGAACTCTTCATTCGTTGCTTTTTTGCCCATAGTGTTATAGATAAATTTCAATGCTTCTACTTCATTGTCTTGTTTATGCAACATTTGACGAAGAATAAATACTTTTTGAAGTATTTCAGGACCAATAAGAAGTTCATCTTTACGTGTCCCTGATTTTAATATATCAATAGCAGGGTAAATACGTCTATCCGCAATTTTTCTATCAAGAACAACTTCCATATTTCCAGTACCTTTAAATTCTTCAAAAATAACTTCATCCATACGGCTTCCCGTATCTATAAGGGCAGTGGCAACAATAGTTAAACTCCCGCCGTTTTCAATGTTTCTCGCAGCTCCAAAGAAACGTTTTGGTTTGTGAAGGGCATTTGCATCAACACCACCTGAGAGGACTTTACCGCTTGATGGTGTTACTGTATTGTAAGCTCGGGCAAGTCTTGTAATAGAATCGAGTAAAATGACAACATCACGTCCAAGCTCCACCCTACGTTTTGCTTTTTCTATGACCATCTCGGCAACTTTTACATGATTTTTTGCAGGCATATCAAAGGTTGAACTATAAACCTCACCTTTGACACTTCTTTCCATATCAGTGACCTCTTCAGGACGTTCATCTACTAACAGTACCATCAAATCAACTTCAGCATGATTTGTCGTAATACCATGTGCAATCTCTTTTAAAAGCTCAGTTTTACCGCTTCTCGGAGGTGCAACTATAAGTCCACGTTGTCCTTTTCCAATAGGGCAAAAAAGATCCATCATTCGACCCGTTAAACCTTTTTCACGATACTCCAGTTTAAGTTGTTCTGTTGGGTAGAGTGGTGTTAGATTTTCAAAAAGAGGTCTTTTTTTGCTCTCTTCGGGTGGAAGTGAATTGACAGCTTCTATTTTTATAAGTGCATAATATCGTTCTTGATCTTTAGGTGGTCGCACTTGACCTGTTACAACATCCCCATTTCTTAAAGCAAAACGTTTGATTTGTGTGTTAGAGACATAAGCATCATTGATACTCTCATTAAAACTTTGATCTATAGAACGGATAAAGCCGTAACCGTCTTGCATAATTTCTAAGATACCACTGAAAAGAATATATCCGCCTTGGGCAGTTTGTGCTTTGAGTATTTCAAAAATAACATCTTGGCGTTTAAGCTCATTTGGTTGTTCAACACCAAGTTTTACTGCCATATCAATAAGATCGCCAATACTTTTTGTGCGAAGTTCTTCAACACTCGAACCTTTTACTGGTGTGTGTGTTCTTGATTTTGAATTATTGTGTTTATGATTATTTTTTGTATTTGTATTTTTACGAGATTGTGTGGAAGATGTGTTTTCACTCATATGTATGACTGCCTTAACTGTTTAGGATTATGATTTGTAGGAAAGATTAAAATATACCTTGCATTTTGCAGATATTTATCTTGTTAATGTAATTTTACAATAACCACAGAGCTATTGTCAAGTTTTTATGTTTTTAACCCTGCTATTGACTCTGTAACCGCCGAAATCTCTACTTTTGCATGGCTAAGTGTATTTTGTGTTCGCTCGGCTAGTTTTCGTACTTCATCGGCAACAACTGCAAAACCACGTCCATGTTCACCTGCTCGTGCTGCTTCAATGGCTGCATTTAAAGCCAGTAAATTTGTTTGATCGGCTATATCTGCTATGGTGTCCAGAACTTTGGAAATATCTTGACTCTGTGACTGCAGATTTGAGAGTTTCTCGTCAAATTCAAAACTGTTTTCTTCGTGTGCAGAGATGTGTGATTTGTATTTTGTACACTCTGTTTCAATTGTTCTTTTCTCTTTTTGTAATTTTTGTAATTTTTCTTCTAACTCCGTAGTTGTATCTTTACATGTACGCTCTAAATTTTGTAGTTTATTTTG
>JALUBM010000200.1 GCA_027044845.1 Sulfurimonas sp. | reverse complement strand
CTCTTTCTTATTCTTACAATAGATACTTTTTTAGTCAACAAACAGAGACTTGAAGAAACAAAAAAACAGACAAAATTATTAGAAAAAATATATCACAATCAACTAAAATAACATTTTTTAAAGTAAAGATTGGGTAAAATAAGAGCAATTAATTTATTTTTCATAAGGAAATCTATGTTTGAAGTAGTTATTGGTCTTGAAGTCCATGTGCAATTAAATACAACAACAAAACTTTTTTGCTCGTGTCCTACGAGTTTTAATCATAAACAAAATACAAATACATGTCCAACATGTCTAGCACTTCCTGGAGCGTTGCCTGTCCTAAATAAAGAAGTGGTGCATAAATCTATAATGCTTGGAACCGCACTTGAGGCTACTATTAACAGAGTCTCTTACTTTGATAGAAAATCATACTTTTATCCTGATTCTCCGTCTTCTTACCAAATTACACAGCTCTATACGCCTATTGTCGAGCATGGAAAACTTCAAATTGATTTTGAAGATGGGAGTAGTAAAACCATTCGCGTAAATCGTGCACACATTGAAGCGGATGCAGGAAAAAACATTCATGATGGTGATATTTCAAAAGTTGACTTGAACCGTGCAGGAACACCGCTACTTGAAATTGTAAGTGAACCAGATATGCGAAGTGCTGAAGATGCGATTCTCTATTTGAAAAAGTTACATTCGATTATACGTTATTTAAACATTGGTGATGCAAATATGCAAGAAGGTTCATTTCGTGTGGATGTAAATGTTTCTATTCGTCCTAAGGGAGATGAAAAACTCTATACTCGTGTTGAAATTAAAAATATTAACTCTTTTAAGTTTATTCAACGTGCTATAGAACTTGAAGTGGCTCGTCAGATTGAGGCATGGGAAGATGGAATTTATGATAAAGAAATATGTCAAGAGACTCGTCTTTTTGATCAAGTAAAACAAGAAACTCGTTCTATGCGTGGCAAGGAGGAAGCCGCCGATTATAGATACTTTCCTGAACCAGATTTACTCAAATGTGTAGTTACAGAGGAAATGCTAAAAAAATATACAAAAATTCCAGAACTTCCTGATGAGAAAAAAAAGCGTTTTATGAATGAATATAAGATGAATGATTATAATGCGATGGTTATTACATCTGCTGTTGAAACGGCAAATTTCTTTGAGATTATGATGGATGAAGATGGTATAACAGCTAAAACAGCTACAACATGGTTAACGGTGGAATTACCTGCTCGTTTGAAAGGGGATGTGAATATTACAAATTCTCCTGTAGATGCGAAGAAACTCGGGTTTTTAGTGAAACGTATCGACGATAAGACGATTTCAGGTAAAGCTGCAAAAGAGGTACTTGATTATTTAATGGAAAATAAAGACGCTGATGTTGATGCTACAATTGATAAACTTGGGTTAAAACAAGTAACAGATACTGGTGCCATTGAAGCGATGTGCGATGAGATTATCAATGCAAATCAAGATAAAGTTGAACAGTATAAATCAGGAAAAGAAAAACTTTTCGGTTTTTTTGTCGGTCAGGTTATGAAAGCGAGTAAAGGAAGTGCAAATCCTCAATCCGTCAATGAAATTCTCAAAGCTAAGTTAGGGTAGAAATAATGTTGAAACGCTGGATACTGGATTTTGCTTATTTTCTTGATACTTCAAAATCGTATCAGAAGCGTAAACGATTTTTTTATAATATTTTAGAAAATAGTAAAAATAAATATAAAAAATATGTAGACATTCTTATGATGATGCTAATTTTTATCAGTGTGGGGGTGCTGATTCGTGAAGTTAAACACCATGTTGATGATCAGTTGATGTTTTTTAGTAACTATATTATCTCTTTTGTATTTTTTATCGAGTATATGCTCCGATTCTGGGTGAGCAGTAGTATTAGCAAAACAATCGTTGCCCGTGCGGAACACGATACCTTTTTACATAGAGAAGTAAATCTTCTAAAAGCTTTTAAACAAGTAGGAAAAGTAAAATTGACCTATATGTTCTCTCCTCAGGCATTAATTGACTTGTTCGCAATTTTACCATTTTTTCATGAATTGCGTTTACTTCGTATTTTTATTCTTTTTCGTGTCTTTAAACTTTTTCGTTACGCAAAAAGTTTTCAAACGCTTGCCTCTGTTTTAGCTACAAAAAAGTTTGAATTTTTAACACTCGGAATTTTTGCTACAGTTGTTATTTTTATTTCATCAGTCCTTATTTATGTGATGGAGGGAAATAATCCCAATTCTCCTATAAGTACTCTTTTTGATGCGATTTATTGGTCTATTGTAACCATTTCTACCGTAGGATATGGAGACATGGTTCCTGTGACGCGTGATGGAAGATTTGTTGCACTCTTAGTGATCATGGCTGGTATATCAGTTCTTGCATTTACAACTTCGTTATTTGTTTCTGCTTTTACAGAAAAACTTGACGAAATCAAGGAGATAAAAACTATTGAAGATATTACCAAATTAAAAAAGTTTTATCTTATTTGTGGATATGAAAATGTTTCACGCGAAGTTGCGAGAAAACTTTTAAATAATAATAATAATGTTATTGTTATAGATGAAAATGCCCATAGAATCGAAAAAGCAAAAGAAGACGGTCTTACGGCACTTAATTATAATCCAGGGCGTCTTGAAAGCTATGATAAGCTTAATATAGATATAAAAAGGCAGATTAAAGCTGTTTTGTGTTTGCGTAAGAATGATATTGAAAATGTATATACGGCTTTGACGATTCGTTCGATAAACAAAGATGTACCGCTTCTTTCGTTGCTTATGAATGATTCAAACCGTAAAAAACTTGATTTTGCTGGTATCAATACTATTGTATATCCTCAGGAATTGATAGGACTTATAACAAAAGAACTTGTCGGAAAACCTGTTGCATTTGAGGTTATTCATGAATTAAGAAGTGAAAATGCTAATGTGAAAATTGATGAACTCGGTATTACACAGCGAATTGTAGATAATTTTCCTACTGTCGGAGAACTGGGCAATAAAGATTTTCGTGTCGTACTTTTAGGTGTTTACAAACAAAGCTATGATAGGTTTTATTTTAATCCTTTAGATGATACGCTTCTTGAAGTAGGGGATTATCTCTTGGTTGTAGGCTACAAAGTGTTTATTTTAGAATTTGAGAAATATTTGCATACAAAGGTGAAAAATGGTTAAAACAACAGCACTGATTTTTGGATATAATAAATATGCAGATGAAATTGTTACTAATCTAAAAGATAAATATGAACAAATTAGGGTCTTTTCTTTAAGTGCAGATGATATACAAAATAGTGAGACAAAAATTGAACTTTTTGATATGAGTGATGAGTGGATAGAAGTGATGACAGATGTTGATATGAGTAGTTCAATGGCTTTTTGTGTACTTGAAGATACAGCGGAGAATATCTTTTTAACGATTTCGTTGCGTGCTAATTTTAAAGAACTGACAATCATAGCCATTGCATCAAATAAAGAAAGTGCAAATAAACTCAAAATGGCAGGAGCAAGTAAGGTGATTCCTCTTGTTGAAACGACTTCAGATATTATCGCAAATATGCTTGAAAAGCCTATATCAAATAAAGTACTTCATGATATATTATATGAGAAGAGTGCTTTAAAAATTTCTCAGATAAGAATCAACAAAGAGAGTACTTTTAAAAATGAACAATTAACGAGTATAGACTGGACAAGGTATAATGGCATTATAGTTTTATCTGTGATGCATGAAGATACGAAAAGTGAGTTTATCTACTCTTCTAAAGCAAAAAATCATGTGCTACGAGAGGGTGATATGATTGTGGTCGTAGGCTATGAAGCTGATATTCAAGAGTTTGAGAAAAAGATAGGGAGCAGGCGATATGTCAATTGGAATCATTGGAGCTGGTAAGTGGGGAAAGGCACTTCATTTTGCATTGAGTAAAAATCAGGATGTCTTTATAACTTCAAGAAAACCAAGAGAGATAAGAAACTTTGTTTCACTGCAAGAGATATTAGCATGTGAATATCTTATTGTTAGTGTGCCTGCACAGCAGATTTCCAAATGGTTAAAAGAAAATTTTGTCTTTAAAAATCAAAAGATTCTTGTAGTGTCAAAAGGTATAGAAGCAGCAAGTGGCAGATTCTTAAATGAAATATACACTGAATATATACCGAGTGAGAATGTGGCTTTTCTTTCAGGTCCCTCTTTTGCAACAGAGGTCATGCAGTCTTTACCTACAGCACTTGTTGTAAATTCAATTAATGAAAGACTTTGCCAAGAATTTGCAGCGTTTTTTCCTGATTTTATAAAAATATATACTTCTCAAGATGTTATAGGTGCTGAGATTGCGGGTGCGTATAAAAATGTCATTGCTATTGCTGCTGGTATATGTTCAGGACTTAAACTGGGAAATAATGCTGCCGCGGCACTCATCTCACGAGGTCTTGTTGAAATGGAACGTTTTGGTGCAGCAAATGGAGCAAAAAAAGATACTTTTTTAGGTTTAAGTGGAGCGGGTGACTTGTTTTTAACAGCTTCTTCAACAATGAGCCGAAATTTTCGAGTTGGTTTGGGGCTGGCAAAACAGCAGACACAGGAGGAAATCTTACAAGAGCTTGGTGAAGTGGCAGAGGGAATAGGAACGGCTTACGCTTTATATGACATCTCACTAAAGCAAGGGTTATATCTTCCGATTGCAAGAGAAGTTTATCTGATGTTGAAGGGAAAAAATCCACATGAAAGTCTTAGAGATTTACTAATTAATTAGGATTTTTAATATATATTAAAT
>JALUBM010000199.1:416-4801 GCA_027044845.1 Sulfurimonas sp. | reverse complement strand
GTTGTAAAGAGGAGTAAAAAAAGTAATTTTTTCAAATTTATGCCTTTAAAAAGTATATCTATACGCTAAAGAAGAACCACTAAGCGTAAAGTTATTTAGAAGTGTTCCATCTCTAAAGTCCCAGTGTAAATGGCGGTACGTAAGCATAACTGCACCCCATTTTGCATTATAACCAATACCTGTTTGTACCTGATAAGTTAGCTTTGAAGCTCCGCCACCAATATCTGCGTAATAAGGAACGAACCACTGCTTGTTCAGATGGTATTCTCCTTTTGCACCTATCACTCCATCAAGTAAGCCATCATAAAAAATATGCTTTCTACTCTTAGCACTTTGTTTATCAACCTCTACATCAAATTGTAAACTAAAATACTGCACACCGGTAATGAAGTCTAAACGCAGTGCTTGTGAATCTATGAGATTATAGCCACCAATGTAGGAAGAGTACCACCCTTCAAAGCCTAAAGCTACATCCCAATTTTTGTTAAGAATAGAAACTATTTTAGTGTTACTCATGTCAAGATAAACAACATCCGTAAAAAAGAGATACCTATTATATCTTGCTTCAAATGAAGCCATCATCACCATGTCTATACTTTGCAGCACTGCGTTTGGATCTATAGGCAACGGAGGATCACTCGGGTCACTCTCAGGAGGAGGCATATTTAGGTTTCCATTTGCATCAATGGAGGGCAGCCAAAAATACAATGATGCAGAAGATTCCCACTTATCTGCGTTTAGCATACTCCCTAGAAATAGAAATAAAAATAATAAACGCATCTTTATTCGCTAAATACTGATTGTTACTATTGTACTAAAATCTAAAAGTGTTCCAGCCGGTACGCCTGAAGGTCTTCCTCGAGTAAGAACAGCTGCGCCAACACCAACTTTAGCGCCATCTCTCGCACCATCACGTCCATTAATCAAAGCACCTATTGCGGCGCCTCTAAGCACTTTTCCTGCACTATCTTTTCCCTGTCTATTTTGTGTAAGTACATTTATGTTATTTGTTTCAAGTGCTACTCTTTTAGCATCTATCTCAACACCACTTATTGTAATAATCAATTCAGACTGTCCAAATAAGCGTCCAGCTTGCTTTGAAGAGACAACATGAGCATATACAGTACTTCCTTTTTTTATAACAGTTTGACCATTTTTATTGACAACATCATTTACTAATTTCATTGTAAATTGTTGACCAGCTGAGTAACGAGCTGAATCCACTTGTGTCGTTGTTTGTACATGTAATACAGCGCCAGTATCTAAGATAAGATTATGTTGCGTATCTATTGGTTTAGGTGGCATTGCAACTGCAGGTGGAGGAGGTGCAACCCTTGTCATTTCAATATTTTTTATATCTTTCATTCCATAAGTAGTACTTTTGCCATTGACTACTATAGTTGCAATTTGAGAATTTTGTGTAGAAATTTTTCCTTCCAAAACAGCTCCATTTTTAAACTCTATTTTATCTGCATAGAGTACAGATAAGAGAGAGATACAGAGTAAAAACATTTTTATCATTATTACTTTCCTAAGTTATTTATTTGAAATATAATAGCATTAAAAAACATAAAATAAGATGACAGAATCCACCTATTCAGTAAAAACACAGCAATAAACTGAGATAATTTTTCAATACTTAAATATACAAAGGATATGCAATCAAAAAAATAGTAACAATTGCAAGTTTAGCAGCAATATCACTTCTTGCTTCTAACCTAAGCGCAAAAGAGGTCACAGCAGGTTATAACCATAAAATTCCTCAAGAAATTATGACTCCAAATAAGGTGCAAACACGCTTAGGGGAGCTGCATTTTTATGATGGTATTCCGACTAAAGATACACTCAAAAAGGTCTATAACAATTTAGATTTTATGCGTGGTGTGGAAGTTTTTCTAAACTTCATCCCAGCAACTTCTATAGAAGGTATGAGAAGAGGAATGGCATCTATGGGTGTTTCAGACTATAATGAAGTAATGGTTTTTGATAACCTTATGGACTCAAGCCCTCTTTTTCTAACGGGAAATACAGACACTGTTTATGCAAGTGCTATTATTGACCTCAAAAAGAATGGTCCTACAGTCATAGAGATGCCTGCAGGTGCCGGTCCTGGTACTGTTGATGATGCATTTTTTCGTTTTGTGGTAGATATGGGAGCTCCTGGTCCTGATGCGAAGAAAGGAGGTACTTATGTCATCCTTCCACCTAATTACAAAGGAGAGCTTAAACCTACTAAAAACGGCATGAAGTATCGTGGTAAAGATATGACAACTACTATAGATATTGGTGGTAAAAAGACCAAAGTATGGATAGCACAGTCTACATCATATACAAACTGGATGATTCTTCGTGGATTTTTAAAAGACGGCAAACCTGATGCAGCTTCAAAGATGTGGAGAACAGGACTAAAAATCTACCCACTTAGCAAAGCAAAAGATCATAAAAAGATGCAGTTTGTAAATGGAAGTGGTAAATTTTTCAATACAATCCATGCAAACAACTACAAATTTTATGAAGAGTTAAATCATGTACTCCAGTATGAACCGGTGTCATTTCTTGACCCTGAGCTTCGTGGTCTTGCAGCAGCAATAGGCATTGAAAAAGGAAAACCTTTCAAGCCTAATGCAAGAATGACAAAAATCTTAAAAGATGCGGTAGCTGTTGGAAATGCCACTGCAAGAGCTATTTCACTACGACCACGCGACAAAAATGCTTATCTGTACAAAGGCAAGCAGTGGTACACTGGTTTTATAGGTAAAGATTATCAATGGCTGCTTGATGGAGGAAAAGGAGGTCGTAACCTCGATGCGAGAACTCTTTTCTTTTACAGTGCAACGGTTAATACCCCTGCAATGGCACTTGAAATTCCTGGTGTAGGTTCAAACTATGCCTTTGATACAGCAGATAAAAATGGAAATATTCTTCATGGTGAAAAAAGTTACAAGTTAGTAATTCCGGCAAATGTACCGGCAAAAGATTTTTGGTCAGTTGTCATTTATGATCCGCAAACTCGTTCAGAGCTTCAAGTGCCAGGCGGTTCAAAGTACCCGAGTAAGAACAATAAACGCGATAAACTTGTTTATAATAAAGATGGCTCCGTCACTCTCTACTTTGGAGCAAAACTTCCAAAAGGCGCACCAAAAGCCAACTGGACACAGACCGTACCAAGTAAAGCATGGTTTGTACTTCTTAGACTCTATGGTCCACTACAACCTTGGTTTGACAAAACATGGTCACCGTCGGATATTGAGCTTATCAAATAACTCATTTGAGCAGTTTACTGCTCATCTGCAAAGCTTGCGACTCTAAAGAACAATCTTTTTTAAGCGGTGTTCCCTTTACTAGAGCTCTTTGGTACTCCTCCTTTGCCTTTTGCAAATCTTTTTGAAATGCACTGTTTGAATGGAGCACTGCCACAATAGCGGAACCCATCGTCCTCCCTGCATCAACATCACTTTGCCAGTGAACATTACAGACTATACGACTCTCCCCGTACGCCATGCCTCTAGCTAAAATCGCATCTGCCTTCTGTGGTGCAATTTCTGTGAGTATCAAAGCCCATGCCCACCCTAGTGCAGTATGCCCAGACGGATATGAGCCATCTTGTCTGAGTATCTTTTCATCTTCTGGTGTACAGATTGGTTTATGATTTTGCATAAAGGGTCGTTCTCTTTTATAGGCTTTTTTTGCCTCTTCTGTCGAATAGCCTGCATCAGTTAAAGTGCGACGCAAAAGAGTATAAAGATGTGGTGTCTCTTGTTTTGAGATATTTATACCAAGAGCACAACTAAAAATATCTGCGGCTTTTGGAAAGTAGACATTTGCATCATCTCTGGCTAACGCCCATCGTTTTGTTCCTTGAAGGGCTAAGAGTTTATCGCTTATCTCTTTATCTCGTTTGGCTTCCATTGAACCCTGTTTTGGTGCTGCGCGCAAGAGTGCCAAACTACTCGGTTTCTCTTTTGAGGTAAGATACCCCTGCAATATCCCAGGATGTATCTCCTCTACACCAAAAAGAAAACTCCACATAAATACCATTATAACAACAAATCTCATCCCATTCTCCTTATATTTTAATATCTCTTTTCTTCATCCAACACAGGCAGTCCAAACCCACTCTTCATTTGTAAATCTATCTCATACCCTAATGCATTGACAATAATATCGAGTGTTTTTACAGAAACACTCCCAAAGTGCCCTTTTTCTACCTTTGCTAATGTGACACGACTAATGCCTGCTAGAGATGCCAAACGCTCTTGTGTCATCTTCTGCTCTTTGCGCAAAGCTCTTATTTTAGTTCCAATTTCGGACAAGTTCATTTGGCAGCTCCTTGTAAGTTTTTTCATCGAGTGAAAGCCTAAAAATATCTAGCATTTTCGAACCGA
>JALUBM010000199.1:0-406 GCA_027044845.1 Sulfurimonas sp. | reverse complement strand
CTCCATACACTTTGCATAAATTGCTTCTGTCTCTTTTTTTGAGAGATAACACTCCTGCACTCCAAACTTTAGCAGCTCCTTTTTCCCAAACCAAAGTTTTTTCCCAAACATTGTAAGAGCCGGTCTATCTTTGTAGTAGTAAACCATAGTAGTGACCACATCATAGGCTGGAGAGAAGTAAATCTCTTTAAAATCATTCGTATAGAGAATGCCAAAGTTTTTCAAATGAGCATCGCCATTTTTGAGCAGATAGTTCATCACAACAACCGTGTAAAAGCTCTTCATAGACTCCTGCTTATTGGTTGTTACACTGTAAATAGTCTTTGCAACGCTCTCATAAGAGCCATTATATTTCTCCTCTTTGTTCTTTCCAAGCAGTGTTAAAATCTCTTCAAAACCTAAAAAC
>JALUBM010000198.1:4392-4806 GCA_027044845.1 Sulfurimonas sp. | reverse complement strand
GATTTTTTATGTTTTGTTATTTAAGATTTAAAACCCCCACCAAACCTTAATTAAGAAAACTCCTCATTTTAGGAAAAAAAGCCACTTTTCTTAAGAAAAACCACTAAAAACGAAGTCATTTAAGGCTACAGAGCTTAAAGCAGGAGTGCTAAACTACTTCGCAACTCATAAAAGCCCTTGTAGAGCGTCACTTTAAGCAAACAATCACGAGAACCTGCATTATGTTAATCACTTTAAAAGCTTAATTCACAAATTTTATTTAAATTACTTGCTTTATACATTTTAAAAGAGTATAATATATTTATAAAAAGAGTTAAAGGAGAATTTGATGAGACACACTTTTAAAATCGACGGAATTTTAGTAAATCCTAAATTACCACAAAATTTTGATTTTACACCAAATGATGAAAGAGA
>JALUBM010000198.1:0-4382 GCA_027044845.1 Sulfurimonas sp. | reverse complement strand
CTTAAACCAGGAGTGCTAAAATACTTCGCAACTCTAAAAAGCCCTTGTAGAGCGTCACTTTAAGCTTCTAATCAAGAGAACGGCAATTATGTTAATCATTACTAAATCTTAAATCGTTATTTATGCACAATCTGACTTGACTTATACATTATAAGAGAGTATAATGTGTTTATAAAAAGAGTTAAAGGAGAATTTGATGAGACACACTTTTAAAATCGACGGAATTTTAGTAAATCCTAAATTACCACAAAATTTTGATTTTACACCAAATGATGAAAGAGATAAAGATGAGTTAGAAAAATGGTGGGATAAGCCCTATATCCTAATTGATGAACTTCAACAAGAGAGTTGGATAGAACACCACCAACGGCTTAAAACTGAATGTGATTTAAGTGATGAAGAAATTGGAACACAAGAAAAGTGGGAGAAGCAACTTAAAAATGATAAAGAAACCTGGTTTAAAAGTTGGCACACGGGATTTAGATATGAAGTTAGATGTCTTGATGGCGGTGCTTGGGATAGAAGTACAAACTATGGTATGTATGCTACATTTGAAGAAGCTATTACAGTCGCAAAAAAATTAAAAGGAAAATGAAAATGCAAAATAAAAAACTAAATGAAAATAAAAATAAGAGGGTGAATTTTAATGTAGATCCACAAAAATGGGAACGGTTTAAAAAAGTTTCAAAGCTAAAAAATAGTGATGCAAACAAAGAGCTGCGAAAATTTATAGATAAATTTTTATCAGAAAATAGTCAATTGGCTTTAGAAGTTTAAAGAAGTAGGCAAAGAGTGCTGTAACACTCTTTAATGTATTCAATTTTAATAACAAGGAACACAAAATGAAGTATAGCAAAAATGTAATAACAATGAAATACCAATTAAAAATGTACAAAGCAATCATCAAGCAATTATCAGATAAATAAAATTATTTTAATATTTAACTATTATTAAAATACTTGTAAAAAATTTGACTTTGCACATTGAAAAAGTGTATAATAGATACAAACAAAATAAGGAAACAAAAATGAAATTAGAGCTAGAAATAACAGAACCAGCGATGCAAATTGCTATCAAAGATGGTGCAGAAGCAGCAGGAATGGACGAGACAGAATTTGTAATGAATTTATTAAACTATAGTTTTAACACATCGGCTGCACTATTAGCAGTAGAACAGCTTACAAACATCGTGAACGGCGAATTAATGGAACGCGTAATACAAAACCAACTTAATACTTACGCAATGAGGCATCAAATCACAAATCTTCATGCTGATTTGCTTGGCGAAAACGATGAAAGAGCGCTTGAAATTGCTGCAGAAGCTAATGTGTTAGCCGAACAAGCAATTCTTGAAGATGATGATACACAAGAGGAATAAAAAATGATTTTTAGAAAATTAAAATTATCTTTTGAAACAATTTTTGTAACAATTTTAGCATTTTTCATATGGTATTTCACTATGAGCTACCTGGGAAACGGGCACATGTTTCAATGGATTTTCACGGCTGTAAAAGATGGCAATTTTATTCAAGCTGTTTCAGAACAGTACAAAGGAATTTTTTAATGAGCAATCCTTACGCAACACATGATCCTTATTCGTTAAATAGTTTTAGCGCACATTCATCGAATGGTTTTAGTGTTTATCAAAAAAATAGTAATCAATATTCAAAAATGGGTAATCAGGGTTTGAAAGAGCAGCGTTTAAAAGACTCACAACACGCAGAGCAAGCCGGAGCCATCGGAATTGCAGGTGCGATGCTAGGCGGTAATACTACAGCCGCGGCGGGTGCAGTAGCATTAAAGGCAGGAGCCGCCGCAGGAATGACCGGGTTAGCAGGTGCAGCAAGTGTTCCTGCAGTTGCTATGCTCGCAGGTGTTGCAACTGGTGGCATCACTGCGATGGTTGGCTTAGTTGTTGCAAAAGGTGTGTACCGAGGCATTAAGTCTCTTGCAAATTCAAAAACTCCATTTCCTAACACTCAAAAATATCAGCCACAAAGAACTAATAATCCAAATCTATTAAAAGAATTTCTTCAGAAAAATCAAAAAGCAGATAAATATGTAAAAAATATGAAAAAAGATTTTAAAAATGGGCGTGATATTTCATCTACAGCAAAAGATTTGATGAACTTAAAAGGGTTAAGTAGTAAAAATTCTACAAAGATTAATGACCTATATTCTGACAATATCATTAGAAAATCGACAATTAACAATAATGATAAAGTTAGTAAAATGAATATGACTAAGCAAGTTCTAGCAGATGCAAAAGAACAAAATTGGAGTAAAGCAAAAACTAAAAAGGTTCTTGCAAGTGTCAATAAAAGAGTTGCTACACATAAGAAAAATCAAAACATAAATCGAAAAGGTAAAGCTCTGGATGTTGTAAATTCTGCAAAAACAAAAATAAGCAAAGCAGTGAAGATGTCGGGAAAGTCTATAAAGCCGGCAAACTCTCCAAAATTTCAAAAGCAAGCACAACAAGCATCAAGAGTTCATCAGGACGCAGGAAGAGGTCGTTAAAACTATGAGTGAGCTTAAAAAAAACATTGAAAATCAGGTCACTTCAAAAGAGTACAGAGGGTGGGAGAAGCTAGAGCATGAAACACAAATGCGCTTCAAAGCGTGGTCGATAGAGCAGGGTATCTATCACGCACCATTGCTTATGATTATGATTATTTATTTTGGTTATGGCTTGGCTGTAGAGTCAACTTTAAATTATGGTGAAAGTTTTGGATTTTTTGGTAAAGGATTTTGGTTACTCTTTGTTATTGGTGGAATTGCTAATATACTCTCATTAAAATATGCAAAGCCGATTATTTCAGAAGTGATGGAAAAACAAAATAAAGAAATTTCGGAAGATGTATATATTAAAGGTGCAAAATTTATAACAAGCCGTTTTTTTAATACTGATATTAGAGAGTATCAAAAAGAAGAGTTTGAAATTTCGCGTGATAAAAATGTATTTGACAGTTTTAAAATTCCCATTCAAAAGCTAAATAAAGATGATAAAAGATTTGAGAATGAAGACATAATCGATACAGAAATCGAAATCCCTTTTATTTCCTTGGCAACTGGCTTATGTATAATGGGTTCTCCAGGTCGTGGTAAGTCAGTTCTTATAAATCGTATGCTCTCACAAATTCCAAATGATAATAACACAAAATCTATCATAATAGATGTGAAAGGCGAATTTGTAGAGAAGTTTTATAATGCAGAAACAGATTATATCCTGTGTCCGTCTGACTTAAGAAGTGTTAGATTTGACCTTTATAAGCTTATTAGAACTCGCGTTGATGCCGGTGCAGTAGCTGATATATTAATCCCCGATGACAAGCAAACGCAAGATCCGCATTGGACCGCTGCAGCTCGCGCGTTGATGGAGGGTGTATTAATATATGCATCTAAAAATAAAACTTCAAATAAAGAGATATATGAGTTAATTTCAGAGCCGGCAAAACTTGCTACTATAAAAGAAGATGATGAAATCATGCTTATTGTTGGAAATTATTTAAGAGTCGGCGAAGACGGCATTCCTGATAAAGAAACAGCATCTATTCTTAGTTCGCTTGCAAGAAAAGCAAAAACACTTCAATATCTCAAGTATCTTGATGATTTAGAGAGTAACGATTTAATTGAATTTAATAAATGGCTATTTGATGGCAAAGGTGGTAAACTCTTTTTGCTCGCTACAGAAAATCTATCAAAAGTCTTTAGCCCTCTTTATGGTGTCATCACAAGTTATATCATATCTTCTGTTCTCGATGCAGAAGACGATAGAAATAGAAATATTTATTTAATCTTGGATGAATTGCCTCGCTTGGGTAAAGCCCTGGGTGAAAATCTTGAAAAGGCTTTAGCAGTCGGTAGATCAAAAGGTTTAAAGACAGTTATGGCGATGCAGTCATATTCGCAAATTAAAAAAGAGTTTGGCGAAAAAGAGGCAGAGACAATACTTGACACGACAAATTCATATGTGGTCTTTCAAAGTAATATAGGTGCGCAATTTCTTGAAAAGCATTTCGGCAAAAGTACGGTCTTGCGAAATGATGAAAGCTTTAGCTTTGGAATGGACAATATGTCTGACAGAGTTACAATCTCCCGAAAAGAAGTAAAAGAAGCTTTGATAGATGATAGTGAAATTAATAGACTTATCAAATTTGAGTTTTACGCAAAAATTGAGGGATGTACAGATGTCTTGAAATCAAAATTGGCAGCTAAATTCATAGATGGCAATAATGTTGTTAAATATATTGAAAATCCTAAACTCACTATCCAAAATGTAGAAAAAGAGCATAAAGAACTTATTAACAGAATTAAAAATAGTTTTGTTGACACATTAAATGTTGTTAGCGCTGCTAATAGCAATAGAAAGACTGTTATAT
>JALUBM010000197.1 GCA_027044845.1 Sulfurimonas sp. | reverse complement strand
CTCTCAGATATTTGCCTCAAGTTCTTTAAAATTTTTTCATTTAAAAGTAAAGTATTTTTTTGATAGAAAAGTTTTTTATTCACAGATCTCAACTCATCTTCATCAAGTTCAGAATCAATTTTAATGATAATTTGATGAGAAAGTTTTTTTCCAATTAAGTTATTCTTAGTAAAAAGTACAACTCCTGAGACATTCGATGTAATTGTTCTAATCTCATAAGGTTCTACTTTTGAGTAATACACCTTTGAAAAAACAATTGTACATGCAAAGAGTAATGCTAAAATAATTTTCACAGTTTCATATCCTGTAAGTTGAGTAATATATTAGGTTATTTTAGCATTACATTATTAAAATTCAAGCATAATTCATTTTATTTTAGATATTATTAAGAGATATTTAAATTAAAGGTATATTATGTCTATATTAGATAATGTTGACGCTGCTACAAATCTAGCAAAAAACAATGAGTTACAATTATTGGTTTTTAGAGTGAGTGAAAAAGATGATTCTGCTTTTTATGCAATAAATATATTTAAAACACGCGAAGTCGTGGAAGCAAAAAATCATTTTTTAACACAAATACCTTCTGCACATCCTTTGTTAGAAGGTACAATAATCTTACGAAATATTCAAATACCTATACTAAATCTTCCTGCTTGGCTTGGACTTTCGCTCAGTGAAGATGAAGTTGAACGTTCAAACATACTAATCTGTGATTTTAATGGTATTATAATTGGACTCAGGATTATGTCTGCTTATAGAGTTATAAAGAAAAACTGGAATGAAATGCATGCACCAGATAGCTACAGACTCAAAGAAGATGGTGTTGTAATGAATGATACCAGACTTGAAGACGGAAGTTTATGCTTAATTTTAGATTATGAAAAGCTTCTTGCAGATGTATTGCCACAGGCACTCGTTGATGTAGATAAAGATACTGATCATTTAAAAGAAATTACTATTCCAGATAAACTCAAATACGGGACTGTGCTTATAGCAGAAGATTCAAAAACTGCACAAAGACATCTCATTCAACTTTTTCACAAAGCAAATATAGCTATGAAACTTTTTGATAACGGTAAAAAATTAATTGACTATATTAATACAATGGGTGAAGCAGCAAGTGAAATACCTGCAATTATTACAGATATTGAAATGCCAGAAATGTCTGGTTTTACTGTTATACAAAAACTAAGAGAAAATTCTCTTACAAGAAATATACCAATTATTGTCAATAGTTCAATGACAGGTGATAATAATAAAAGAGAAGCAGAAGATTTAGGTGCAAACGGTTTTATAGATAAAACGAAAAGTCATAATGTTATTCCATTGATTGTTTCAGTAATGAAATAAGTACGACGCATAAATTTAAAGAGTGAGAAAGTGTACTAATAGTACATGACGAGGAGATAACGACGCAATTGCGTCGTTATCTAAATTTTACTGAAATAAAGAAATCAAAACTCCTGCTGCTACGGCTGAACCTATCACCCCAGCAACATTAGGTCCCATTGCATGCATTAAAAGCATATTTGTGCGGTCATATTCCATACCTACTTTATTTGATACACGTGCTGCCATAGGAACGGCAGAAACACCTGCAGAACCAATTAACGGGTTAATCTTATGTCCAGGAAAAAGATTCATAAACTTAGCCATCAACACACCTGCTGCAGTACCAACAGAAAAGGCAATAATACCAAGAACCATAATAAAAAGAGTCTCAGGTACTAAGAACTGGTCTGCTGCAAGTTTAGAACCAACACCTAAGCCTAAAAAAATAGTAGTAATGTTAATAAGTGCATTTTGCAATGTATCGTTTAAACGCTCAACTACACCTGATTCTTTTAGGAAGTTACCAAACATAAATGCACCGATAAGTGGCGTAGATTCAGGTAAAACAAAAATTGCCAACATTAAAACTAAAACAGGAAAAACAAGTTTTTCCAAACGAGACACATGACGAAGTGTACTCATTTTCATTTTTCTCTCTTTTTCAGTCGTCAACGCTTTCATGATTGGAGGTTGAATAATAGGCACCATTGCCATATAACTATATGAAGCAACAGCAATAGCTCCTAAAAGTTCAGGAGAAAGTTTTGTTGCAATAAAAATAGATGTCGGACCATCCGCTCCACCGATAATTGAAATTGCGGATGCTTGTTTGAGTGTAAAATCGACAAAACCATAATGTGCAAGAACAACAGCACCCACAAGTGTTCCAAAAATACCAAACTGTGCAGCTCCGCCCAAAAGTGCTGTTTTTGGATTTGATAATAATGGACCAAAATCAGTCATTGCACCTACACCCATAAAAATAATGATAGGAAAAAGCTCATTTGCAAGACCCGCTTGATAAATAACACCTAAAAAACCATGAGGACCTGCAATATCTGCTATAGGAATATTCGCTAGTAATCCTCCAAAAGCAATTGGTAACAATAAAAGCGGTTCAAAACCTTTCGCAATTGCAAGCCAAAAAAGCAAAAAAGTCACTAAAATCATAATCACACGACCAAGACCTTTATGGAAATCACTCATTTTTTTTCCCGTTGCACTTAACTCATCAGCACGAGGATATACAAGTGCAACAATACCTGTCGACTTCAAAAAACCTGTTATCATTTGACTAAAAGGCTTTGATTTATATGTCTCTTCTTGATGGGTAGAAACCTTAGTAGAAACTTGTTCTTGTTCTGAAGCTACAGCATTAACTGAAAAAGCAAATGTAAGAAGCATCATAGATGCAAGTAATTTAATTACAATATTTTTCATCAATTTATCCTAAGACTGCTACGACTTGACCTTCTACAACCTTATCATTTGTAGCTACATTAATAAACTTCACTACCCCACCACGAGGTGCTACTACATCAATTTCCATTTTCATAGATTCAAGAATCATAATAACATCACCTTCATTCACACTTTGACTAGGGTTAGCAACGATTTTCCAAACATTTCCTGGGAGCAATGCTTTTATTTCCGTATCACTTCCTGAAGCTACTGGAGCTGCAGAGGCTGAGGGAGTTGTTGTAGCCATACTTTCACCATTTACAGCTGTTACTTGAATATCAGCATTACCTTCTGCTACTTGAACACTAAATTTTTGACCATCTACCACCACTGTATAATTTCCACTACCCATTGAACTTCCTTCTTTACAATCTTTTTTCATCTCTGATATTTTACGAACATTTAATTCGCCTTCACCCTTTAGGAAAGTAATTCCTTTTTCATGACATGCTGCAGCTATAAAAATATTTTCTTCTGTAATTTCTATATCTTCATCTTTAAGTCTATTAATCCAGCTTTCTAAAGATTTTGCCGAATCTGCATCAGCTAAATCCAATGCTTTTTGAGTCGTTGGCTCTAATTTTAGCTGTTCAGAAGCGATTTTAACTATTTCAGCATCTGGTTCTACGGGCGTTTTTCCAAAATATCCAAGTACCATTTTTCCATAACCTGGAGCAATTGCCTTCCATGGTCCCTGCATTACATTATTAAGTGCTTGTTGAAAATAAAATTGTGAAACTGGAGTTACAGAAGTACCATAACCACCTTTTTCTACAACTTCCTGCATTGCAGCAATAATATCAGGAAATTTATCCATTATGTCATTATCACGTAACATTTGTGTATTTGCAGTCAACGCACCACCTGGCATTGGAGAAAATGGAATAATTGGAGAAACCATTGTTGCCTCAGGAGGCATAAAATAATCACTCAAGCATGATTGTAACTCTTTTTCATATGTAAGAATTTTACCAAGTTCAAGTCCGCCAAGATCATAATTCATTCCCTTTGTTGCATGTAACATTGTTAAAATATCAGGCTGAGATGTTCCACCGCTCACTGGAGCAGCAGCCATATCTATACCATCAATACCTGCTTCAAGTGCTGCCATATAAGCAGCAATTGAAACACCTGCTGTTTCATGCGTATGTAAACGAATATGCGTATCATCACCTAAAAGTTTTCTCGCCATTTTAATTGTTTCAAAAACTTTTTGAGGATTTGATGTACCACTTGCATCCTTAAAACAGATACTGTCATATGGAAGACCACTATCTAAAATATCACGAAGTGTTTTTTCATAAAACTCAACATTATGAGCACCATGACATCCTGGTGGTAAATCCATCATTGTAACTACTGCTTCATGCTTTAACCCATAATGGGTAATTCTCTCAGCAGAATATTTCAAATTTTCAATATCGTTTAACGCATCAAAGTTACGAATTGTTGTTGTTCCATGCTTTTTAAACATCTTTGCATGTAAATCTATAAGTTCTTTTGAACCTGTATCAAGCATTACCGTATTCACACCACGAGCAAGTGTTTGCAAATTTGCATTTGCTCCTACTATTTTACGGAATTTATCCATCATTTCAAACGCATCTTCTCTTAGATAGAAGTATAATGATTGAAATCTTGCTCCACCACCAAATTCAAAATGGTTTATACCTGCCATTTTTGCGGCTTCTACTGCTGGGAAAAAGTCTTCCATTAAGACACGTCCGCCAAATACTGACTGGAATCCGTCTCTGAAAGTCGTATCCATTACATCTATAAATTTCTTAGCCATTACAATCCTTAACCTTGTCTATGATGTGCTATCGCAGCTGTGATTGCTGCAACTATTTTTTTATTATCTTGTTGTGTACTTCCAGATACAGTTTCATCCACTACCTGTGATTCAGGGAAAAATTTATGTATAATGAACGACATTAAATTGACTGAAAATATCATTATTGTTAAAAACAGAAACACCGTTCCCATTCCTAAAAACATAAATTTTACTCCCTCCATTATGAGGTTAGTTTCCATAAAATCACCTTTTATCCATAATTTGTTGGCTTAGTATAGTATAAAGA
>JALUBM010000196.1 GCA_027044845.1 Sulfurimonas sp. | reverse complement strand
GTTCTTTTTTTTGAAAAAATTTGTTTAATAAATGGATGGATTTTATCAACAAGAAAAATTGATTTAAAAACAATGATTTTATACGGTAGCGATGAAAGAATTAATTATGAAGGAACTTTGTCTGAACTTTTTGATATGTTTTTTGCAAAATATAAAAAAATGTTTATTGACTTGAAGATTAAAAACTACGTTGACTTCATTAATAGGCTTAAAAAGGATATAAATCTTTTTGGTGTTTTTGTTGCACTTGAGAGCGAGAATAAAGAGTATGAAACAAGACGATTTCTACAAAAATGTGGACTTAAGGAGTATCGAAAATTTGGAAAAAATAAAATTGTAGATATTAAATAGCATGTTGTAGTGCATATGTTTCATTACAATACTTTTTTATAAATGTTATAGAAAATACTAATTATTGTTGACTTTTTATATTCTTTTATGATATAATATAATATCTTGAAACTAAAGGTAGTTCTATTCTCTGTATAGCAAATGGGCTTTTGTTTTTGCAAATGAAGCGTTTGTGTAAAAACGGATATGTCAATGAAGCTTTTGTTCGTGCAGAGAATAGAACTACCTTTTTATCTTCTATTGACAAATCCAGTTTTATTTTGGTATAATCTTTTTGATAAGAGGCAAATATTTATGTTTTACATTTAGTCTGTTTTCCACAAAACTTTTTGTAATCTTTTTTACTTTTAAGATGGTTGTAGAACTCCTAGTCTTTTTTGGGGTTTTAAGATTTGTCTCTTATCGGATTGTTATTTTTCATCTCAACTTAATTCCTGCAAAACTCAAATTTACTTCTGCTAAATTATTTTTCATTTAATATGATACTATATCCTTAAATAAAAAAGGAATAATCGTGCAAATTTGTGAAAATGTTAATAGTGAGGAGCTTATTGATAAGAATTTTAGCAAATGATGCAATATTAAAAATGCAGAAAAACACAGAGGGTGGTTTAAGGAGTTCTTTAGCCTTTTGTTTGTTTTGTCAATAGAATTAGCTGGTTCTATTGACAATTTTATAAATATTATGATATAATACATTATCTTAAAAGAAAAAGGAAGTAGTATTATGAATTATTTTTATTACGGATTAAGAGCAAGACCTTTTGGCGCAGACCCACATCTTGCAAGCTGTGGGTGCTTAAAGAGTATTGCAGAAGCCTCAGAAGAACAAAAAAAAGATTTTGGTACAAATGTTCGTCATGGCGTTTTTATTACAACAGAGGCTTTGGATGTGGACTTTATAAAAAATCATGAGCTTGTTGATTTGCAAGTTCTGTCTGGTGAGTCTTGGAGCAGGGCTCTTTCTGTTGTCGATTATCTTGTTAAGCGAGAAAATTATAATGCGTATCTTACTCCTAATTTTTATAAACAGATTAATATGAACAAACAAGAATTTGCTGGGTTATGTGCTAATCGCGGATTTAATAATGAGGATGAGCTATTTGTTTCCAGAAAAGATATATTGTTGTTAGGCAAATAGGTAAGGTTTGAAAAATATGGAAGAAAAAATCACAATTAATAAGAATATTTGCATAGGTCTTTTTATTTCTGGCTCGATGGCTTATTTTGACGATGACAAATTAGAGGACAAACCTATTGAACATATTGAGGAGTGTCTGAAAAAGAGGCTCTTTGTGTTTAGAAACGGTACTGTCAGTTTTAGAGAAAAATTAAAAAAAACATTTACAAAAAAGAAGAAGAGTAAAAAAGATTTAGAACTTATAAAAAAAGCAAAGTTTTATAATCAGCGCTTTTTGGTTCATAATGTAATATCAAATAAAGCGTGGGTTCGCCTTCAAGAAAGCGTTGTAGAACATAGATTCGCTATCAACTCCTTTATAATTGCTTTGGTTTATAAATCACCAGATGCCAAAAAATATTATGGCTTTTTGCAAAAACATCTTTTTCTCTTGGCAGATATGGAACAGGGTGCTTCTTCTTCTCAGAAAAATCATGCCTATGGTTTTAGTTCTATTAAAATTGTTAATCTACTCTTGAAATTTCTTCAAGAAGAAATTGATAATTATAATAAAAATGTAGATTGTGCTGACACTTTCCCATAAACATTTGACAGATGCTGTGTTTTTTTTGCAGAATTGCTTCACGTCTTTCCCAATATATAATAGTCTGTATGTTTATTATCGTCTGTATTTAATGCAATCTTATATCCATACCCCTTTGTGCCACACCAGCATGCCGAACCGTTGTGCTTTCTAACATCTTCGAGTATTGCCATTGGGTACAGCTCCTCGCTTTTGATGTTTTTTTTGTAATATATCCATAATTTCATTATTCTTGACATCATCTCTGTTAAATATAATGCTATCTCCGACTTTTAATTCAACTGTGTATGTTTTTTCCATTGTTTTACTTGTCCTTTTTTGTTTGTGGTTTGATTCTTTTTTGTTAAGTCTAATTTTCATTGTTCTTTCACTCATAAACAGCTATTAATATCAATTTCAGCCTATATACAGCTTATCAATCAGCTCGTTTAGAATAACACCATCGTCATTTAATTCATAATTCTCATCATAGCCGATAGTATCAAGTTTTTCTAAACAGATGTCTCTAATATCATTTGCCTCATCCTCGCTTAATTCCCTATTCTTTACTGCTTCAATAAAATTTGAATTTTCTTTTTGGAGCACTTTTTCAAGGATATAATCACTTTCTTTTTTGGCAAGTTTAATTTTCATTACTTTTTACTACCTCTTTTAATTTTTTGGCTTTTCTGGTTGATGTCGGATTCATAGATACGATTTTATTTACTTCTGGATTTATAGCTACTTCTGCTTTTTCGCCAATGTATCTTTGGCTTGGTCTTTTAAATTTATCATATTTTATATTTTTTACTTGCAACGGTTTTTTGATAGCTTCTAGCTCATCTTTTGATGCTACTTTTCTGTTAATTTTCTGTTGTATGCTGTGTTTGGTTGGAGAAAGTGAAAGCTTTCTTTTTTGTATTTCTCATACATGGTTTTTGCGATTTTTTTTGTTTTTTTACTTGTTGCAACTTTGTAAGCCCCATAAGCAACAGCACCTTTGCCAATATTTTTAAAAAATCCTGCATTAGCAGAAGAAATTAGCAGTAATGAAATTAATAGTATTTTTAAAAAGTTTTTCAATTTGTTCCCTTGTTTTTTAAAGTGTTCAGTTTTTGTGGGCTTTTCTTCCATTTTGAATATTTCCTGCATTTTTTCTTTTAATTAAAGATTGGTTTTTGATTTTTATTCCGCCATCTACTAAACTTTTTCTAAAATATGTTTTGCTGTCAAAAATCATATCAATTACCTTGTCTTTTTTTAACAACTTTTCTATAAAGCCAACCTCTTTTATTTTTATAGTTCCTACTAGGAAATGAGATGCTAGAGCAATATATCCACTCCATTTTGATGTAAGGTCTATGTGGTTTTTATTGTTTATATTTTTAAAATTATCCTCAAATGATAATTCACTAAACAATAAGCAAAAGGCAGGTCTTATGTCTTTGTTTTTTATTTTAAAAACTGAATTTTTATATGTTATGGCTTGATAAAATGACTGCGAACCTTTTTTTGACAGCGAATTGTTTATATGTTTTACTTCAATTACTATATGCTCCTCTATAAAACCCATATCCACAAGATGCTTTTTTGGAAATATTATTATATCAGCTTGAACTCTATCCTTTGTAATAATATGCTCTCCCCACACTCTCTCTTTTGTATAAAAATCTTCTTCAAGTGTTTTCAATATCCATTTATGTAGTTTTGGTTCACTATCTAGCGTTTCTTGTATTTCTGTCAATTCTTTCATTCGCAAGCCTTATCAGTAGCAGTCTATTTTAAATCTTTCAATCTTGATTGAAAAAAAGTGAGGTCTTCTAAATATTCTGCATCTTTCTTTATATAAAGTTCATTAAAGTATTGCCATACTATTTTGTTGTGCGTATAAAACTTTTCTACAGTTCCCCTTTTTACTATATTATTAAAAATACTGATTTTAGTATCACTTTTTTTAGTGTCACCTATTTGCTTCAAAAAAGATTGCATATCTGTCGCTTTTTCAGCTATTGATAGAACTAGCTTAATATCATTTTTGCTTCTTTTTAATATATCTCTTTTACTATTAGTTATTTTTTCTTCTAATCCATCTGTAAAATTATTCATTGAATTTCCCTTTTTGATTTAAAAGAAAATATTCTTGAAAATCATCTAAATCAATATTTGGATAACTTACTGTGTTTTTCTCTTTCATATATGATTTAAGTATCTCATCTTGTAGAGAGTGAGGGTTCATTTTTGTATGAGCCTCCATAAACTTTACTCTATCAATTTTACTATTATCTCCATCACTTTTAAGTGCAACTCCTGCTTGAGCTTTTAATCCAAGCTCAGTTACAGTAGTTCGTCAAGTGAAATATCATCAAATGCACCAGACTGAATACTATGCCTAATCATCATCTGTTTTAGTTTTGCTTTTTTTAGGTTTTGTTTAGCGATTTTCACTTCTTCTTCAACCTCAGCTTGAATCTTTATTACTAAAGAAAGTAGCTCTTGACGCTTCTTAGGGAGAAGTAAGAAATCTTCCAAAAAACCATCTTTTACAGTAGATATACAAAAAGTTGGGTGTTTTTTATCCTTTCTCTTTTCCCAAAGCTTTTTATAGTCTATTCGTAGTGATTTTGTATTATATTTATACCCAACATCACTCATGTATCGAAAGAAATCTTTTGCAACAAGTTTTTCTACTGCTTCGTATCTCATTAAATTATTAAACATTTTCTCTCCATAAATTTTTCAAGTCAAAGATTTGGCTATCTTGCCTCATTGTAATAACGGTAGGTTTAATATTTACTTGCGTATTGCATAAATTTAGTTAGAGAACTACCAGACTCACTCTCATTGAATATCTTAACTAATGATTTCATAGCTTTAGCTTTTTGCTCTGGAGTGCGTTTAACTTTCTTTGTTTTATTTTTCATCATAAACATACACATCTTAACTCCTCAGTTCTAGCGTGTTTTTTAATTTAATATTCATCACGACAAGGGCACATTGCGACAGCAAAATCATCTTCCCATTCTACTCCGCAGATAAGGCAATTCACACCAGAACCTTTAATAAAAGACCCATTCTTGTCGTATTGACTTGGATTTTTTATATGAAGCTCGTGAACTTCTGTTTTGTCACAATTGTAAAAATATCCAGAGTCAAAATCCTCATTCGTATCTTTTTGTATTTGTTCTGTTGTATTACTCATTTTTTCTCCTAAGATAAGCCCATTTTCTGGCTGTTTTTACGATACTTTTTTATACTCCTGAAATATCGCCAGAACCTTTAATGTTTTTTGTTTTATTTTCAAACACAACTTTTCTGCCGACAATATCACCGCTTCCTATGACGGAGAAGTTTGCCTTGTCTCCACCTACATTAATTAGGCGAATGTCACCACTCCCCTGTATCTCAGCTTCAAGATTTTTTGTTTCAACATTTTTTACCTCGATGCCTCCACTGCCTTGAATAAAGCAAGCAATTCCTTCAAACTCACCTTTATTTTTTTGATATTCAAAAATAATATCCCCGCTACCTTTAACAATTAATGCTGGCATACTGTAATAAGAGTGTTCATCTGTCGCAATCATGCTTCCAGAGCCATCTATTACAATATCAGATATGCAATAGCCATCAAGAGAAAATTTTTCGATACTTTCGTCATTTTCTTCCGTGTGTCCTGAGCTATCATTTGCATTTTCGACAAGCTTTCCGTTGACATAGATAGGAATATCTCTTGTTGTGTTAATCTCTATTCTTTTGCCACCATAGTTGCGAACCTCAACACCATTGCTTTTCTGTATTGAGCAACCGCTATGTCTTCCGATAGTTTGAACCCCACTGTTGCCAGACTGAACAATACTCATACCGCCACCACTCATAGTGTTGTTATTGCCAATAATCGTTTGACTACCAGAAGATAAAAACGAGGAACAGTCGTCTCCGCAGGTTAAATGCAGTGAATTTCCTTTTAGCTCCGCAAAGAATCTTTCTCCAAGCTCTTCTTTGATTGAGTTATCTCTTATGATAAAACTTCCAGATTCCACAATTACTTTTAGTTTTTTTGCATCCTTTGGTGTTTCACTGTTTGATGCTTTAGCGTCAGCTACACCACCACTGTTGCCAATGACTTTTTTGAACTCATCTTCCATTGCTTTAGTTTTGCCTTTTTTTCCTAATCCAAAAAACATTCTTATCTCCTTGTTCTTTTTTTTGCATCCCCTATATTTTTCAATCCATTTTGTACTAATTTATCTGCTTCGGTAACAGCACTCAAAGGAAAGAAAAAACAACTAAGTGTAAAAATTCCTACAAAAAAATCATCAATTCCTATTGTTTGTTTTTCTGATTCATCGATAGGCTCATCAATACCTATGTAGTTTTCTTCACTATTAGCCCACTCTTTACTTTGAAATTCTGCATCATCTTTGGTATCAAAATCATCTTGTAAAATTGAACCATTTTCATCCACAATCATATACTTTTTCATAGCTTTATCTCCTTGACATCAGTAACGGCATATAGATTATGCGTTTAACAGTTCTTCAAAGAGCTTCTTTTTAAACTCTTCATACTCATTCTCGCCTAGCTTAACTACTCATTCCATAATTTTATTTAAAGCCCACAAGGGCAGTTTCGGTATGTTAAACATACCTCATCATATATCTATCAGCTTTGGTTTTTTTACCGTTTTTATAGATAATAATTGGGTATGTTCCCAAACGCTTTTTATCTGAATCGGATAAATAAAAGATATTGTTGTTCGATTGAAACTTAGATACTTTTTCTCCATCAGAATAAACAGCCGAACTTTCTGTTTCAAACTCAATGTTCGGCGTATTGAATACCAATACTGTTATGTTGTAGCCTGTTGGATTGTCTTTATGAGAGTTATGAAGTCTAACTTTTGCATAAGTTACCGTAAGCTCTTCATCTTTTTTATTCGTAAGCGTTTTACTGTGCTCATATCTCAGGTTATTCCAATCAATAACTTTTCTGTGCTCTTTTTTATATAAACCACACAAAATATCTGAGCCTAGCTTTAATTGAGCTTGATTTCCCGTGCTGTGCACTGAAAATTCATTACTCTTATCCACTAATAACTTTCTTATCTCTGCTTCTCTGCTTTTTTTGCAATTCAGCTCATATTTCTCTAAAATCTCTGTACCATACATCTTGATTTCCTTAGTTTTGATTTTTTTAAGTGTTAAACACTTAGCCAAGCCCTCGAAAGAGCTTGATAAATGTTCAGTTTCAGCCTGTTAGCAAATATTTTAACACTTTTTAATAGTGATATTATCTACGAATAAACCTTTATTTTTTAAATATAAATGTATTTTACTCTAATTATTTGAAAAAGTCAAGAAATTATTAAAAGTTTTTCTTGACTTAAAATATTTTTTTGGTTAAACTTACACTTATATAAAGATAGAGAATAAGGATAAAGCAAGATGAGCACAATGATTTTCAAAAAAGAAGAGATGTTAGAGTTATGTAAAGTTGATGCAGAACTAATTGCAATAGCCTATAGTGAAAGTGATGCGCTTGGTGTTGATGCAATAAAGAACTCAATATTAGAATTTAAACATATTATTGCTAGTCATAAAGGCAAGTTTGTACCTCATCTTGACCTTGACTATAGATTCTACGTTTCAAACCTTTTAAGCCTATCCATTGAGTCTGCTAATGAAGAACTTAAATCTAAAATATTTAGTGAAATAGTAATACCTCAGCAACAAGGAGATAAATAATTATGAAAAACATATCTATGAACGCAGAAATGACAAAAGCTATTCTTGATGGTCGCAAGACTCAGACTAGGAGAGCAATTACTAGATTTGATGTGTTAAATATAGACGATGATTGGCAAACCATAGAGTTTAATGATAAAAAAATCATAGAAAAATGTGAAGATGGCGAATGGGGGGAGATGGATATAATTGATTTTATATCATCTCACTCCAAATACCAAAAAGATGAAGTAATATGGGTAAGAGAGCCAGCAAAGATTGATATATGTTTTACAGAAGATGTATATTTTCATTATCTTGCAGATAGCACAGCTTCAAAAATAAGTACTCCTGAGAGATTTATAAAAGATGGTTTCGTAGCAGATTGTATGGCTCATTGTAATGGTGCGCCAAACGGCTGTATAAAAGAAATGGCTCGTATCTTTTTGAAGATTACTGATGTTAGAGTTGAGAGATTGCAGGATATTGGTGCTAATGGAATTGAAAATGAAGGTTATCATATATCAATTGCAAAAAAAATTGGAAATTGTCACGAGGGTATGAATGACTGGTGGATTAGTCTATGGAACAAAACAGCACCAAAAGGCTACAAATGGGAAGACAATCCAGATATTTTCATTCATGAGTTTAAAAGAGTTAATCAAGATGGGAGTGAGCTATGATTGTAGAAGTTCATTGGTGGATAAAAGAAGCTGGAGATGGTATAAAAAGAACAGTGAGAGGAATGGATTTAATTACTGAAAAAAACATAGAAGACTATTCAGAATGGTTGAATGAGCCTGAAACTGTTTCTTTATCAGATGTGTGTATAGCAGATGTTATTACTATTATGGACGAACTTGGAGACTGTGGAAACGACTTTGACAAGAAAGATGAAAATGGTAATATAGATTTTGTGAGTCAAGCAATGTCTTCTTTTGGTAGTACACTACATAGTGTTATTATCGTTCCTTACGATTGGGGTGTTTCTTGTATAAAATTTAAAAAAGATATAGATTCAAAAAGAGCTTTTAGAGTTGACAAATGAAAAATATTAATAAAAAACAGCTAAGACTTCAAAAACAAAGAAAGTACAGCTAATTTATAAAGGAGCATATTGTGAGTAAGAGAGTAGATTTAGCAGGAAGAAAATTTGGATGTATAGAAGTTATTTCGTTTAGCCATGTCTATGATACTCACTCAAATTGGCATGTTTATTGTAATAGATGCAGAAGAAACGGTGTTTTAAATAGCAGTAGCATTAAAAGTTATGAACACAAATATTGCAAAAAATGTATAAAAACTAGATTTGATTATAATGAATCTCTTGAAATAGTTAAATATTTAGAAACTCATAAAAAAATAGAGGCACATAAAGAATTTAATTGTAGTAGTTCATCTATATATACAGCCATTAAGATGGTAACAAACGCAGAGGAGAAATATAAATGCAAATAGAAATTCGTTGTGAATGGCATACTGATTATGCTTGGACTTGTTCTTGTGGGAAAGAAAACTTAGAAACAGAAGGGCAACTAGATTTAGATGATGGGGATTACGTGTTTTGTTCATGTGGCAAAACATATAGCTTCGACAAAAAAACTCTTACTCTTACAGAAGAAGTTGAGGATTAAAAGATGGCAAAACTACCAAATATATCAGAATTAACAGAGTGTCCTCTTTGCGGAGGAGACGAGTATTATGTAATTGCTAAACCTATAGGAACAATTACAACTCGTTTTCATTATGATGGCAGAGATGCTGACAATACAGAAATGTATGCCAATCTTTGTGAAAAACCTCAAAAATTTGTATATTGTTCTAACTGTCAAGTTAAAATTGCTAGAAATAATGAGGGTTATTAGGATGAAAAATATCAGCAAGAAACAATACGAAAATATGGTAAAAGCCTCACAAGAGTTTCACTATCAAAAAACAATGTTTGATGCAAAAATTCAAGAGGTATACAACGGGCACTATTCTGATTACGACATAGACTTATTAATAGATTCAATTGACTACGGGCAAGGAAAAATATCATATGAGTGTTTTTGTGAACTTATGCAAAACATAGCTGATGGCAACGGGGAAGATATAAGTCTTCGCAATGCTGTTATAAAAAAGTATGGAGTATAAGCAGAGGGAGTGTTAATATGGATGCAATATTTTTTAAATACAAGATAGATAACAACAAAATTAGAATAAAAGCAGATAATTACTTACAAAAGATAAAAGGATAGATGATGCTTAATGAAACAGAATTAGAAAATACAGTAGAAAAACTATATAACTTATTGGATATGGACTATTCTACATTTCCTCAAATCGTAGGTTTAATTGAAGAGGGTTACAGTTTAGGATTAAGTGATTATGAATCATTAAAAGCTCAAATACAAACATTAAGACAAGATGTGATTAAGCAGAAAAAGTGGGGGAAGAAAAGAGAGAATGAATGTAATATCTATAAAACTCTCTGGCATAAAAACCATCTACTTGATTGCATAATGGAAGAGTGTGTTGAGGTGATGGAGCTTTTGCATTTAGAACCTAAAAATATTAAGAAAATAAATCAGGAACTAAATGATTTGTTTGCAGTCTATAATATGCTTTTTAAGGCAGAGTTATTGAAGCCAAAATATGAAAAAAACAAGTTTGTGATTTTAGATAAAAAAATCATAGACAAAGAGATATTTGCTTTACTTAAAAATATTCATTATTTTTCAAGCAAATCTGTTCGTTTTCTCGAAGATGATGTTGCACCAAACAAAAGTAAGACAAAGTCAGAAGAGATAAAAGCAGATATGTCGCAACTTTTACAACTGGTAGATAAAAGTAAAGACTATAAAATATGGAACTTGGAAGAAATGAGACCAAAGCAAGAAAAAGTTTTAAAACACATGGATATTGGTCGTGCTAACATCTTAAGAAAATATGGAGTATAAAATGAGAGTAGTTGATGGGAATATTCACAAAGAAATAGACATAGAAGATGGGATACTTACAAAACTGATAAGCAAATATCAGCTAAAGACAATTTGTGAACATAGCAGTGAACAAAACAAGGTGGTTGCATACGACTTTAAAGATGAGTTTTTTTTGAGAAAATTAAAAAAGCCAAAGAATAGATGGGTTTTGATACTAAGCATGAGTTTTATTGATGCAAAAGTTTTTAAAAGGGATTTTTTTAAAACATTAGGTGTTAATTACATAATTAAGCCATTATCAAATATCGCAACAGAAGAAATGATTAAAACAGATAGAATTGAACTAGAGGAAACTATTTATGCTCCAATGGAGTGTCATGTACTTGGTTTTTATAAAGAAGAGGGGCTTGTGAGCTTTTTTGATTATGTGGAAGGTATGGATATAGAAGATAAATATTTTAAATATGGCATAGGAACTTTTTTTCTATTTAAAGAAGCATTTTATAAAGACGAAGATGCAAGAATAATTTATAAATATCCGAACAGTGTCTCTTCTGTTAAATATGAAAAGTCAATAAAGATGAATTTGTGTGACATAAGATATATTGGTAAGGTGACTGATGTTAAATATGAAAAAAATAGAAAAATGGTAAAAGCCATTTATAAAGTAGAAGTTGAAAAAATAAAATAATGAAATGCAACACAAAATCAAAGGAAATAATGTGAAAAAAGAACAATTACAACCCAATAATAAATCATCTCCAGACTTGCTTCTGTGGATTAAATACTTTCTACAAAACAAAGTTGAGGTTCAAAAAGTCAATAAAGGCTATGCTGATGATAAAAAACAAGCAGAACTCAATAATCTAAAATACTTTGACAGAAAGTTATGGCAACTTGCAATAATGGAAGCTCATTCTCACAAAGAGCTTAGACGTGTAACACTAGATATTAAAAACAACGGTATTCAAGGCATAGGCACTTTCAGCACACCTCTTTTAAAGTTTTATGAGTATGCTTCAAAATCGAAAAAGATTGAACGGCTAAGAGATATTGATACAAACTTTATCAACAATTACATAAAGCTCAATTTTCAAGATTATAGCGAGTGGACTCAAAAGAACTATTACACACAAATCAGAAGCTTGTTTAAATTTATAGATAAGTATTCAATTAGCGATAATAGCTTTATATTTGACATAGGGATTACTGTTGTTGGCAAAAAAGCAAAATCGCCCATAAATCTCACTCCTAAGAAATCAGAGAAGTATTTAGAGCCTAATGAGTTTATTGATTTTATCTCGACCTTTAAAACCTACAAGAATAATCATCCTAATAGGCTACAGCCAATCTTTTTAATGAAAGTGATGTCTTTTACAGGAATTAGAGCGGGTGAGCTTAGAGGCATTAAAATGAGTGATGTTGGTTTTAGAACTATTGATGAAGATAAATATCTGCAAATCTATATCAACGGAAAAGATGATAAAAATAGATATGTATTTATCTCTTATGATTTAATCAAGACAGAATATGAGCAAGAGATAGTGTTTAGAAAAGAGAATAAAATCAATACCGAGTATCTTTTTTATACAAGAGACTTTAAACAGTATGCAGAAAAGAGCCTTTATGACCTTGTTAAAAGATTTTTGAAGCACGCCAAAATAAAGCAACCACTAAGCCCTCACGCACTCAGAAGAAGTTATGCTACCTATCTTCTGGCTAAAGGCGTACCTATTGAGAAAATCTCACATTTACTAGGACACACAAGTTCGGAGACTATTCAGTTTTATGCTTTTGCATCAAAAAAATCTTTCAAGGATGTAAAAAATATACTTGAAAATATATAGCAAGAAATACTTTATGGCTTAATTGCCACTACTGAAACTTTAAGGAGAATACGTAAAAATGGAACTATCAGAAAAAACACTCGAAAGTATCAAGAAGGACATTTTAGCTTCGTGTGAAGCTTTGAATGATGATATTTACAAAAACTTGCTTGATATAGCACAAAAAAATAAAACTCACGGCTACGGCATCGTTATGGCTGAAATTATGAGCAAATATATTTTAATCGCCAAAGACTAAAATAGTCGAAACTGAGGAGCATAAAATGAGTAGTATAAGAAAAACAAAAAGCAAAAACGAAAGAGCTTTGTTGAATGAAACAAATGAAAAAATGAAAAAAAGTTTTTCGAGAAACAAATACATTTCTCTTTTTACTTGTGTAGTATGAATATTGTAACTGCAATAACAATAATAATAGCGAGGACGGCTATTGATATGATTTTTTTCTCTTTTCTTTTTTGTCTCTCAATAATTTCTACTTTTTGTTTTGTGTTGTTATAAATCTCCTTTATTTTTTTTGCCTTATCTCTATTTTTTCTACATTTTTGTTCTATAATCTTTTGTTTTTCAATTTTTATGTTTTTAACAATGTTTAAAATTGTTATTTTTTTCTTGCGCATTGCGCTCTCAGCTAATATGTTAATATTTTCTTTTCTTGCTTTGTTTTCTTTCGTAATATTATTTATCATTCTACTGATGTTCGTTTGAATTATTTTACTTTGATGCTCTATATTTTCTTTTTTTCTTTTTTGTATCATTGAAAAATGATTTTTGATTCTGGTATATATGTTATTGTAAAGGTTTTTCCTAACCTCATCATTTTTCGATGATATATTTTTTGCAAATTCTGATGGTGTAGAAAAATTTATATCACTAAAACCTGCAATAAATGGCATATCTGTTTGATGACCTAATGCAGTACAAATAGGTACTCTGGATTCTACAATTGAATTTATAATAACCTCATCAGAAAAAATATCCATATTTGCATCTTCATGACCCCCTCTATACAAAACTATTATGTCATGACCTTGTGCAATGTCAGAACTTATCTCTTTTGCTATAGCCACAGAGCTTTCACACTTTACTATTTTCTGCTCTTTTGCATTTAGGTTATCAAGTATGTCTGCTTGTATATCTGAGGATGCCGATGTGATGGCATATACGCTACTCACTACTCTTGGAAGTGTTTTTTTCTCTCTTCGTTCCCATCTATGTTTTTTAATATATTTTTTTAATCTTTTGTTTTTTATTTCCCTATTGGATAGACCTGCTTCTTTTATCTCTGATGCTTGTATTGTTATTGTTCCATTGGCTGTTATGTAGAGATTTTTTATTCTAACGTCTAACTTAATCCCTTTTTCAATTTCGTTTTCCTCGATAAATTTACTTATAATTGAGTTGTCTATCTGGATATTTATTTTATGGTTTTTATTTTTTTCACTTATTGATGTTGCAGTATAGAAGGAAGCACTATAATTCTTGTTTAGGGATAGTTTGCTATCTATGCTTACCTCTTCTATTAAAAGCCCTTTAAACATACTAAGATTGCTTTTTAGAATATCATTTACGCTTTTATATAATTGAGGTATTGTGAATGTCTGATTCTGCACTTATTTACTTTTTAAAAATTCATTGAGAAATGTGTCAAGTTCTTTTGCTAACCCTAGTGCTTCATCACGCAGTTTTTTTACTTCTGAAAGACTTATCTCTTCACTTCTTGCAATTAATTCAAGCCTTTTTTCAATTTCAATTAACCTATTTTCTTTTTCTTCAAAAATCTGAACTGTCATAGTTTATTAAATCCTTTTTTTATTTTTAGATATTCTATAAGGTTTTTATTTAATTAGAACTTATTTTTATATTTTTATTGGTTCCATACCTTGCTTTTCTTTATTGCATTATGCTATAATATGCTATCTTAACAGAAAAGAGATTTATGCTCTTTGTGACAAAAATTATAAGGTGTGATAATGAACGAAAATACAGAATATTTAATTACTACAATGGATGCAGACACATTGCAAAAGATAACAGAACTCAACTCTTTTGCGAATAATTTTTCTTATGAATTTAAAAGTTTTCTAGTTGATAGAGGATATAGGATTGTTATTAAAGAATTTACTAATAAAAAGCACAATAATTTGCATGTTCAGCTAATGCTAAATGAGGCTTGTTCTGATGCAGTTGGCATGATACCTGTTCTTATGAAAAAGCTTTCTTCTTTTTATAATTTTAATTGGGGTTTTGTTAATGAGGTTGATTTATCACTTGTTAAAAATATATCTCCGAGCAACAAGACTGTTTATATAGATATAATTAGTATCAGTAATAAATCAACACAAAAAATAGTAGGAGCCTAAATTATGAAAACATTAACAAGAAATTTAATTAAAAAAGCTTTATTTGAGGCTTATGGCGTAAAAAGTGTGTCTGCCTTGCTAAAAGAGTGCAAATGTACAAAAAATGTAAGTGATTTTAATAGAATAGTGGTTGAAGATATTTTTAGCTGTCTTGGAAAACAACTTGAAAATGATAGTGATATCCCCATTGATATTCCTGAGCTTATAATCAAAGTATCTAAAATTTACGAAGTGCATGAAAAAGAGGAAATCACATCAACAAAGTGCAACAGTAACACAGAACTTTTCGAAGGTGGCTTTAATAAAGATTTCATTATAGCTTACCTCATCAAACAAGTCGAAAATGAAAAAGATTGTTGGAAAATAGAAATTGAACTATCAAATGGAAGTAAATATTTTCGCTTTGGTAACAGCCAAGTAAAGAGTGCTTGGCTTAGTCATTTTAATAATTTACCTAATTGGGTGTAGAGATGGCAAACTATATGATAGAAAAATATGTCGGAAAAGAAGAAATTCCAAAGAAATTTGATGAAAAACACAACAGATATGATTGGATTTTAGCATGGGGTTTTAAAAAAAGAACATATCCTGATGCTCTCAATCATGAAGATGCTATTAAGTGTTTTGAAAAAGAAACAGCAAGAGCTAAGAAATGCGCATATAGATTGGTAAGTCTTGTTGGTGGGCTTGGATATAGCACTAAATCAAAAGTGATTGCTTCAAAAAATACAATAGATTAAAAATATATAGTAATAAATTTTAAAAAATACTTGTTTTTTTGTTTCATTTATGATATAATATTATATCTTAAAGGAAAAAGGAATA
Source organism: Sulfurimonas sp. (assembly GCA_027044845.1). Taxonomy (GTDB): domain Bacteria; phylum Campylobacterota; class Campylobacteria; order Campylobacterales; family Sulfurimonadaceae; genus Sulfurimonas. The sequence goes on along the minus strand of JALUBM010000196.1, from coordinate 4,923 downwards.
AACTTGAAAATAGAAATTAAATGCCATAACTGTGGTCGAGAAGTAGTTTTAGATGAAATGGAAAATTGTCCTAATTGTGGTGTGTGGTTAGGGGATGATGAAGAGTATCATTTTACAAAGGATGAGAACTATGCAGGTGCATTTAATAATTGCTCAGAAAATGGAGGTGCAGTATGATTGGTATTCTAAACAACTATACTCCATTAAAAATTGAGCATATAAAAAGAGAAGTTATTGATTTTTATCAAAACGAGGGAGTGAATGTTCCAAAACAATTTGAGTGTTTTATCATTATGACAAATTATAGATATGATAGAATTGATGCACTCAAAGAAGCCGTTCTCTCTATTAATAAAGAGAGGGGATATATGAGTAATGCTGTTAATGACTTATGTTTTACAATTGAAACAGCATATCAAAAATTCTATGGCTTAGATGAAGATAATTGGGGCAAATCTGCGTAGTCTAGTGTGATGGGTTTGTACATCACACTCTTTTGATAAAAAAGACACTTTTCTAATTACAGAAGTGTCGGCATTTTAAAAGAAAAAGGAAAATAGATTATGATAGTTAATGTAAAAGAAGGTTTTCACGTAGGAAAAATTAATGTAGCTGTAACAAGCTACAATATAGAATATTTTAGAAGTGCAAAAGAGGCATTAGGGTCTCACGGTCTTATTCTTACAAATTTTAATAATAGTGAGAAAAGCTCTTTTGTTGATTTTTTAAAAGATAGTGTTGAGAATGATTCTTGGCTTAATGATTTGATTGTTGAGTGTAATTTTGAGATAAAAAATGATGAGATTTTGTTTAACATTGAAAATAAAGATGAGTCGTATATAAATATGTGCGAATATACATTGCTTGATGCAAATGTTCAAATAAATATGAGTGGTGGATATTTATTTGTAAAAGATTTCAACAATGGCGAAAGCTATATGTATTATGCTGATTAATAAGATGGATTAGTGATGAATATTTCAAAAAAAGAAATTGAAAATAATCTTGATGCTCTTTACAAAGAGCTTTGCTCTGTATCTTGCACGAAGCCTCTTGACTTTCGTGTTTCTCAACAGCCCTTTGTTAATCCTCGCCTAATGAAAAGCAATGATTTTAAAGAGGCTTTTATTAACAAAAACGGCAAACCTCAACTTAAAAGCGGAAATAAAGATGAGTTTGAGTTCATAGATGATGTTTTTAATCCATTTAAGATAGGAGATGAGCTTCTTTTTTGGTTTGATGGGTATTTCTTTAATATTGTAAAAAAAGATGAATATGAGGCTTATTTGAGTTTAAAAGAGAAAGAAAATAATCTAAACTCTCAAATCAGAGCGTTACAAGAGAAACTTTTTTCATATCGAAGCTGATGAAGAGAAAAAAGAGTTTTGGAAAAAATACGCAATACCTTTTAAATTCACAACCTCAATCAAAATAGTTGTTAGTGGACTTTCTAAAAACTCTTGGGGAGATGGAAGCAGAAAAAATTCTCAGATGCACCTCTTCTTTTTAGAGGATTATTCAGAGGGAAAATTGAAAAGAGCAAAGGGGGATTATCTTTGCTCTCAGCCAAAAGGTAGAGCGACTTATGAAGATTTGGCACTAATGACAGCAGATGAAGGCGATAAGCAAATTGTTGCTTGTTCTCAATGTTTAAAAATAATGGAGAGATTTAAAACGCTAAACAAAAAGCTTTTAGTAAACCATCTTAAAATATTGTAAATACTTGACTTTTTCCTTTAGGGTATGATATAATATTGTATCTTAAAAGAAAAAGGAAGTGTTGTTATGATGAGTTTAAATAAGTATTTAACACAATGCGAAAAAGCGGAGTTGAAATCAGAAGAGGCTTTTAGAGAAGCTTTGGATATTTTACAAGAGGCAAACAGTGAGGATTATGAGGCTATCATTCATAGGGCTTTCAATATTGCTGACGATTACGGTTTTGAAAAAGATTGTGAGTTTAACAGTGCTGTTGATGATGTAAGAGCAAAATTTGAGGAACAATAGTAAGGGAGTTATGGAAATGAAAATTTACAAACAATCACTTGATGTCTTTGAGGGGGAAGCTCATGAGGTCACAACCAATGGAGAGACTTCAACAGAACATTATTCCTATGTATTTTTTCACGAGCAGGAGAATACATATCGACATTTTAAAACTTTTGATACTTACAAAAAAGCTTATACTTTTATGCTAAAAATGTTTCTTAGCTCAGACCTTAACGGAATGGTTACAGTTAATAAAAAACATTGGTCTTATGTTCAGAATGAAATACAAACAAATGTAGCATAGGCGAAGTATTTTAACACCTCATTAGCAAGCCATTATATATCTTTAATAAAATATTGGTTTTCTTAATAAATCATTGACTTTTTATTATTTTTATGATATAATATATTATCTAAAAAGTAAAAGGATTAGAATATGAAAAATGAAGTTTATGTTGAAACCAGAAGAATTAATGGTGCTAATGAATATGTTGAAAAAATAGGTGCAAAAGACATTCTCTCTGCTGATGAAATTGCAGAAAAAATAAATCTTGGTTCTACTGACACAAAGGCGATTGTGGTCTCTAAAGAAGAGAGTAGGGTGACATCAGAAAAAGGACTTTTAGAAGAGGCTCAAGAGAAATATCTTGGAGAGTTTGTTGAGGTAGAAGACAACAGTGATACTTGTGCTTTTGTAGGGCAATGTTCTGAGGTTAAGGAAAATGAAGTCGATGGAATTTTACTTACTGTTTGTGACCAAGAAAGCAACTGTTTTGATGTTGAATTGAAACATATTATTGGGTTGGCAGAATAATATGAAAGTTTTAAATTATCAAGGAAAACTTATTAATCCACTTGCTCTTAAAGAGAGTGATTTGGATAATGTTGGTATGCAATCGGCTATCACTCTTTCTCGCATAAATAGATTTTGGGGACAAACAAGAGAGAGTTACAGTGTGGCACAGCATTGCTTATCTCTTGTCGAACAAGCACAAAATGATGGTTTGTCTGATGGTACTATCAAATGGCTACTTATTCATGAGACCTATGAAGCCTTAACGGGCATGGATATTCCATCACCTGTTAAGAATAATGATGGTATGTTGTCTTATGTTGTTGAAGAAAAAAAATGTTTAGAGATGATGAGAGTTAAATATGGGCTTAGTGTAGCTCCTGAACTTTTAAAAATACTTGATAAGAGAGTTATGGTTATGGAAGCAGAAGCGCTTATGCCGTTTAATGATGAGGTAAATTGGAGAGAATATGGTAAGCCTTATGGCAAGCTCTATAAGATAGGTGCAGATGAAAAAGAGATTAGAGAAGATTTCATTAACAAATGGTATGAGCTTTTTGGCACACTTTTTTAAGTGTGCGAAGTGTTTTAAGCCCGTGAATAATAAGAAGGAGTGGCAGAGGTGCAAAAAAAATCAATTCAAATGCTCTAATAAACAAATAGCTTAAAGGTAGCAAACCTCAACAATTGCCAAGCTTAACAAAAAAATACAAATATATATAAAAAGTTTCATAAGTTTTCGATATTATGCAACAAACGCACAAAGATTATATAAAAATATGATATGATAATTTTATGGGAAAAACAGAAGCATTAAATAAAAAAATAGACCAAATAAGAGATAAAATTTTATATCAAATAAATATTCTTGTTGTTTTTTTATTTGCTGTTGGTTGGGTGATATTTGACGTTTTTCAAAATAATCTTGTTTGTAGTATGCTTTTATGTGCTTTGCTTGGTTTTATTTTGTTGTCGATAGGAATAACTATTTTTTGTTTATTTGATAATATAAAGAAAAAAAACAATTGGCAGATGAAAAAAGAATATGACTTTACAAATGCAGAACAAGGGAAGTTTTATAGACCTATTGAGGAGTTAGAAATATAAATATAGCAACAATAGGAATAATATTAACATCAATCTCAGTGAGTCTATGGCGCTTGGTAATTTACTAAACAAAGTATTTTTCACTATTTTGCAGATTGTAAAGATTTTACAGAAGCTACTCTCCTCTTGGCTAATAAATATGGCAATGATGATACACTAATAAAATCTTTAAAGATTTATGAAAATCATAATTTGAATAACAGTTTATCAAATGAGGATATAGAGATAAGAACTACTCTTTTAAATAGATTAATGCTTGATGCAAATATTGTCACAAAAGAGTTTTTGGAAATACATGGAGATGAGTCCTACAGAGAGGTATAGCTTTACTGTAGCAATATTATAGAAAAGTTGGAAAATACTTGCTTTTCTTTTTGCAATATGATATAATATAATATCTAAAAAGTAAAAGGATTAGAAATATGGCAACTAAGATGAAGTATGAATTTGAGATATATACGGCACTTGAAAATTAGGTTTTCCGAATGGTAGCAATGATGTACATGATGTCGCAGACGATATTATTGAATTCGGCTTTTATGAGATGGAAGAGGGTGAAATTGTCAACAGTATTATTGCTCAAATAATGTCAGATTACACCGCTTTTTAAGCGAAAGATAATAGAAAAAGGTAATTATGAGTTGGAATAAAATAAAAAAATCAGAAGCGGTTGCAAATAACTTTAGATGGTTTTTGGAATGTGCTATTTGTGCTGATTTAGAATCTGGTAAAAGTGTACTCTTCAAGTGCATAATAAATAAAGAGTACAGTTCTTTAAGAGTTCAATATTCTGATATAAATAAGGATATGATGGATAAGTACATAAATGATGCCAGACAATACTATGCTTTTGTTTTAAAATCTTTTAGTGATAACTTTTTTATTGCTGAAAACATAAAAAATAAGGAGCTTCAAAAGGCAAGTTAGTTAACTTTTTTGGTTATTATGGTAAAACTTTTTAAATGAGAAAAATAGTTGTATATGCACGATGGGAAAAAGCCTAGATACCTTTTGTCCTTGTAGCAATCTTGCAA
>JALUBM010000195.1 GCA_027044845.1 Sulfurimonas sp. | reverse complement strand
ATAGAAGATGAGATATGCCCTTTTAAAGCATCAGTAAGTTCTAAATTTCTTCCTGTCATACTAATATTCATGATTAAATCCTTTTTTTTCTAATGTAGAAAAATTATAACATTAAAAAGTTTAATGAAACGTATGAATTTATAATTTTTGGAGAGTTCTTTTGAAATATCTGATAGGCTCACTGGCAACTGTTATATCATTGACACTTACTGTTATATCTAGCAGGACTGAACCATTTTGTTCAGCAGTGTTTATTGTTGCAAATGTTTTTCCATTACAGTTTTCGGGTGGATTTTTATAACTGTATAAAATAGAAATGTTTATATCATAGATGTCTGGCTTTCCGTCACCATCTAAATCGGGGGTAAAATTTAATGATGATATATTGCAAGGATTGGTGCTGTTGTTATTTTGAGAAATCTTCAAAAGAGCATACTCTGCAGCACTGTGTGCGAGGAGAGCGGCTTGTTCATAAAGGTAAACATCGGTACTTCTTTTCGATGTTTGTGATGTCAAAGAGATGGAAAGTGTTAAAAGGGTTGCTATGATTACGATAACTACAATTGCCATTATCATGGCAATACCATTTTTAGAATGTTTTAAAAAATTGTTTTTTCTTTGCATAATGAATAATTTCCTCCGTCTTTTTCTAAGAGAGTACTTTTTGTACAAACTTGAATCTTTAGTAATGAACCGACAGCAATAAATTGAAAAGTACTGATATTTTGCATAAGTAGGCTTTTGTTTGCATTTTGAACTTTATCACCATTCCATGGCTGATAATTATAATAAAATGTCAAATTTCCATCATTACTGAGGACAAGTGCATTTGCTGTCCATGCTAATTTATAATGTTCATTGACATCATGAAAACTGCCAGTTCCGACTGCAGGAACAAATTTACTTAGATTTGTATCGCTGTTGATGGGGTGCATTGTCTGGTTTTGATCATTAATTTTTCCATTCCATCCATAACCACTCTGAATATCACTGTTGGAACCTATAAAATATAAAGCACTATCATTCAAATCACTGCTATTATTTGAAAGTGCTTTAATGAATATATTTTCATTTTCGGTATTTGTTTGTGGAGAATAGAGACTATTTTTATCACTGAAATCTAAATCAATAATACCACTCCAATTTGGCATGGAGTTTCCCCTAAATCCATCATTATCAGTAGCAACCCATTCAAGAACTTTATAATTGTTTCCACTGGCATCTGCTATGGCGATAGGAGGTGTATTGATGTTAATTCTTGCTATAACAGAATCTTTTATTCTGAATTGAAGCCTATTAGCTATAAATTCAACAGCAGATTCACTATCTGTTTGCAGCTCATTATTTACTTTTGACTTAATGAAACTGTTGTATGCTTGAAATAAAAATTCAACACCAAATTTTCCAAGAATACCCATAATGACTATAACAAAAATGAGCTCAATCATACTAAAGGCAGGATGTTTAAATCTCATAAAAAGTTCCTTTTATAGTAATCGACTTCACCAATATTGGCACTGAATGTATGGAGTCTTGTTGTGGTTATATTTGTATCTGAATTGACAACTGTTATATCAATTCTTTTTATATTTTTACTACTAGCATTTATGTCGCCAAAAGTGGCATAGCTAACATTAATATCCATTTTATACGGGGCTTTGTAGCCCTCAACTGAGGGAATGACTCCTGTTCCAGTGTTGTTTATAAACATAGCAGTTGAAATACCGTTAAAGTCATCTATATCATCATAAACACCATTGTCATTTGCTTCTATTCCAAGAATTTTGGTGGGTTGCACTACCGAAAAATTACTGTCAAGACATCTTCTATGTAGTTGTTGCAAAATATGCCCAGAACGTAGTTTTGTAGTGGAATTACAGTCTTTTGTACTTGTCCAAATAACCTGAGAAAAAATTGTGCCACTTTGCATAGAATTATCATCCCAAGGGTAGCTAATAATTTCATTAAGTTTTGCAGAACTGGCAAAAATCGCTTCTTGAACAAGATTGCCTTCGATACCCTTAGTGCTTGTCTGAATCATCATGGGTAACGATATAACAGCAATAGAAATGACAACAATAGCAAAAATTAGTTCTATCATCGTAAAAGCATATCTTTTTACCACATAATTCTCCTATTTGTTCTTTTGGATGCGTTTGTATCTGTCGTGGTATTTGTTTCATGTACCCCCGCCCATATACCATTTAGTTTAACAAACTCCACTTCAAATTCATTTATTGAGGTAGTTGCATTATATTTATTATAAATTAACCAGCTTGAAGCATTGTTTTGCATTGTAACTTTATATGGATATCCTCTATCTCCATCATAATGCATTCCTATATAATCGGGATGATTTCCATTAGCCTCTCTGGTGATAGTTATATGAGAAGCATTTTTTTGAAGAGTAGCCGTTTGTGCTGCGGTTCCTGCTTTTTTTGTATGTTTTGTATTGACAAACCATCGTGGATCATCTGTAGTATTAGAATCTATCCCGTCTGGTAATAAAGCTTTATTGCATGGAGTTCCATTACAAAAAACTTCATAGTAGAGAGAGATATTCCCATCAGAACCTGTAATAGTTTGAGTTGGTGCATGTGTTCGACCATATAGAAAAACTTTATTTTGGTTTAATATCATACCATTAAAATTTGCTGGAGAGCCTGCATTTGTCATCCATGAAGTTGAAGTGTTCGTGTCTACAATGGTTATATTGATGGGGTTGAGTGCAGTAGTAATATTCCTATCAATATTGAAATATACTTTTGCTTCTCCCACTCCGTTTTCAAATTGGAATGGGGATACCCACTCTTGTACTTGATTTATACCTGTCGTTAACGTTTTATTTTTATATGGTGTCCATATTGCATTTGATATGTTCCCTTCAGAATATAAGCTTATATTTGCATTTTGTGTTGTGTTGACATCCATATCAAGAAACAGATCAAAAGTTGTGTTGAGTTTTAAACCGTTTACTCTTGGAGCATGTACTTCATCGACATCTGGAAAGCATTTCTTTGTATAATTGTGTACAATTACTTTATCTTTATTTAAAGCTGTGATTTTATATTTGACAAAGGCAGACATTTGAGGTGCTGTATGAGTGCTGTTTGATTTGTTGATATCATACATATAAAGCCAGTTCTTAGTGGTGGTTGTATTGTACTCTGCGGTTGTATTAAATTCATATGGTACGAAAAGTTGTAAAATATTTGCACTAATGTTATCTTCGTTATAAGTAACGGATGACGCCTTAATATATCTTAGCGAATCATTTGTGTCATCTTCATCTACTTTCGCCCATTCAGATCCTGATTTTTCACTGATATTAAGATCCAATATTCCGGTTTCACTAAATTTTAGTGATGCATTGATTTCTCCATTGCTAAAGAGAAGATTAGGATTATCAAGGGTAAATATTCCTGTATTTGGACAGTTAGAAACCTCTCCGTTAACAGTTGTATTATTATCTCCTCCAATATCTGTTTGCATTTGTAGTATTTCTGCTGTTGTTGGTTGATAAAAATGTGAGTTAATTATAAGATTGTTGATATTAGCGTTATATGTATTTATACTGCCAATAGTCTTCTTTTTATTTCCAGCATAAAAAGAATTTCCTACTTTTGTAAAGTTTCCTTCATCAATAGCTTTTATTGTGATATTAAAATCTTCTCCTGCTCTTTTATATTGGTTCTTACCAAAGGCTACAAAAGAGTAGGGGCGAATAGCAAAATTATCTCTTGAATAAGCTTCTTCTCTTGCACTCATAAGGCACAATGGACAACCATATCCTCTATTATTTCCAGCATCTGCTTTATTATAAGGTGGATTTCCTATTCCATGATGATTGCTTTTGCATGGTGCACCTGTAGCGGTGTTGTCTAAACAAAAACTACCGAGAGTTCCAAAGACATTAACTAACTTTGTTTCGCTATTTAAGCATTGAGGAACACCTGGTAAATTTCCTTGCGTCGTACTATGTTTGGAACAAGTAATAGTTGAGTCAGCAAGAATTTTATCCCAGTTTAAAAAGTTTATTCTAAACCTTGCTTTTCTTGCAATTTTAGGAATTTGAAGATTTGTAATTTCATAGCGTCCATTAGGAATGTTTGTATCAAACGAATGATGCCAAATATCATTTTGTAAAATTGTGTTATTGGTTGTATTGATGACATCTATGGAAACAAAACCATGAAATGTTGTACTAAGAGTAATATTATCATCTCCAAAATGAATAAGAGAAATATCAAAATCTTTACTAATAACTTTTGTGTAAATGTCATTTGTGGAATTATTTTCTTCAATTGGGTCTGTGGAATTTATTACTGTTGAGGGTTCAATAATATTGAAAAGATTAGATACTATATTAGTATTACCACCACAGATATGTAAAACAGCATAATACTTCTTTCCTTTTTTTGTGTATTTTGCACCTAATTTAATTGTAGACCAATCAAAAGAAACCATACTATTGTCATAAATATTATGAGTTTGATTTTGGTCAAAATTGTTTATTCTATAAACTATTCCTTTATTAAATAAATTTCCATTAAATTCTCCAAAAGATTCTGAAATATTACTGTTCTCTTCTGCTTCATCACTATCCTTGGTTGTAGTCTTACTCTCACCATCAATAGCAATCTTGCTAATTATAGACATATTGATTCCATCAAATGTTTTAGTAATTGTAACATCAGTTAGACTTGTATCGCTAATATTTCTTATAGGGGTGGTAACTCCATAAAACATACCAAATCCAGCAAATTTTAAACCTTCTGTATGTGGTTCATCATAGCATAAACTTGTATTTGTATCTAATGTAATAGTATCATCACCCAAGAGTATTGTTAAATTTAGAAGTATTATTAAAAATATCTTTGCTAAGAGGTTTACCTTTTTGCGAAAAGGTACTGTACAC
>JALUBM010000194.1 GCA_027044845.1 Sulfurimonas sp. | reverse complement strand
CACTTTCCAACATAACCACATAAGCTGGTCTGGTCTTACATCTGGCCAAGCAGCTCGTGTCCATAAGAAAAAGAAGAAGAAAAATGCCACTTTACCTATCAATCCCAATGCACCTAGTAAACTACCATCACCAAATCCTCCCAAGAATATAAGAGGAATTACAAACGAGATAAAAAACATATTAGCATACTCACCAATAAAGAAAAGTCCCCATCTCATACCAGAATACTCAGTACCAAAACCATCAATAATCTCATGGTCATTTGCAATTAAGTGAAATGGTGTACGACCAGTTTCAGCAAAAGCCGAAATCCAAAAGAGTACAAATGCTACAGGCTGAGACCATACTATCCAGTGACTAATACCACCCACCTGATAATTGTTAAAATCAATTAGGGATAAAGAACCTACCATCATAATAGGTGCTAAAATGGACAGACCACTTACAACTTCATAAGAGATAAATACCGCTGCGGTACGTGCTGCTGAGAGTAAAGAAAATTTATTTGCAGAAGCCATACCACCAAGTAATGGTCCATATAAACCAACTGCCATTACTCCAAGAATATACAATATACCTATGTTTAAATCGGCTACAATCGGATGCACTGTATAACCAAAAATAGTAAACTGTGGAAAAAATGGAATTGCCGCTGCTGCCATAAATGCAGTTGCTGCAGTAATTACTGGTGCAATTTTAAAGATAGGCCCAACAACATTTGTAGGAATAATATCCTCTTTTGTAAAAAGCTTCACACCATCTGCTGCAACTTGTAAAAGACCATACGGTCCAACGTACATAGGACCTAAACGACGTTGCATAAATGCAAGAATTTTACGCTCAAAATATGTACCAATACCCGCTAATGCAGAGAATATAAGTAAAATAACAACGACTTTGATTATCGTCTCAATTAGATATGCTGTATCCATATATTACCCCTTTTGGATTGAAGCTGTACTAAAACGGTATCCGTCAAAGAGTGCTTCTGAATTTAATTTTTTATCAAATGTTGGTAAAACCATTATATCACCTGCGATTTTATTATCACTGACTATTTTTGTAGTCAATTCACCTTTTGCAGTTTTCACAGTCACCATATCACCTTCATTGTAATCAGTTTTAGACAAGTACTCTTCACTCATATAAATACCGCTCACTTCATCAAGATTTGTTGTTTTATATGTAAAATCTGTAAACTGTCGTACAGGATTAGCTAAATAAATTATACACCCTTCTAACTTATCCTTACTGAATTTTTCTACACTTTCATCATCACTTGGCGTAACTGCTACATTTTCTAACACATAACCTCTTACTTCCGTACCGTCATTTTCATAATGATTAGGCAGGTTATCAAATTGTTCTGCTTTAAATCCTGAAGCTGTTGGAAGCTCTACCGTATAATCGATGACATTTTCAGCTTCAAATCCAAGCACATTGGCAATATCATTTAATTCATAGCCACCATACCCAATAGCTGCATTAGTAGGATTAACACGCTTGTTTACAGAAGTGAGTGTCCCTTCTTGCTGGTTTATAGCTGGCATATCTAAATCACCATCGCCCAAACCTGAAAGTACAAAATCGCCTTCAGTATTATAACCAATAATATAAGCACCTTTGTCATCATCAAGTTCACAAATCAGACTGACTCCCAGTGTATTTGTAAGTGATGGAATCATTACAAGCTCGAAAGGAGAGTATTTTTCAACCAAAGCAACAAGACGTGCTAAGTTTTTAGAATTTGGGTGTGTATATAAGTCTGATCCGACCATGAGAGCATATGTCTCTTTTTTCTTAAGGTTCTTTTCTAAGGTTTCCATAAATTTTGCATCAACATCTAAAAGTTTAAGGAGTTTATTCTCATCGACAACTACTTCTTTAGAGACTTTTTTAGAGACCATTTTAGATTTTTCTACTGCTATCTCTTCTTCTTTTCCTGTCTCTTTATTTACTTTCATCTCTTTAACGACTTCAACAACTTTTTCTTTTACCGTCTCTTCAACCGTTATCGTTTTTTCAGAATGAAATGATGCCAAATAATTGACAATTTCAGTAGGAAGTTTTTCTTTATCAGCGAAAAGATCAAGTAACAGATAAAGAGCAATTTCTTCTTGAAGTGGAGCATATTGCACTGTCATAATGGATTTAGAAATACCTTCTATAATTGGATCTTTTAACGGATGAAAATAAATTCCTGCACCCTTACTAATAGTGAGAGAGTTATTCAGTGCATATCGTGCATTTGGATTATCTGTTTTTAAAGCACTTCCAATAGAGACGATAAAATTTGTCGTATGAACTTTTTCCAAATCACTTCCATAGAGTTTTTTCCCACTTATTTCAGAATAATCACTCAAAAATGTTTGAAATGCTTTTGCTTCACTATTTACAAGTTTATAACCAAATTTCTCTTTCATTCTCTGAAGTAGATATGCCTCTTCATTTGTAATAGTAGAAGTAAAACAAATAGTATCTGCCTTTTTAAAAGCTTTAACAGCATTGGCAAAGGCAGTTTCATCCTTAACGGCATCGGCATTTTGATAATCAAATCCGTAACGCCCTGCACCACAAAGTGAAACATAATTCCACTCATTCATTACACGGTAAATCTTATCTTCAGGATTATCAATGCTTCCATGTTTTACATCATAAGATATTTGACACCCTGCAGAACAGTGACCACAAGTTGCTGGAATTTGATTAAGCTCCCATGCATTTGATGTGTACATAAAGTGCGTATCAACAAGCGCTCCAACAGGACAAACAGAAGCACACTCTCCACATGAAGTACAATCAAGAACATCCGTACCATTCGTTAAACCAATAACTGACTTATTGAGCTTATTCCACATTGCATAAGCATTTTTAGGCATCTCTACCTTATAGTCTGCATTAAGTGCATCAGCTCCACGAGGAATAGTTTTTAGAGAATTGTCACCTATCATATCTTTACATGCAGTTACACAACGCTCACATACAATACAAAGACCTGGGTCATAATGCAGATGTCCCCAGTCATGAGAACTTCTATCCACATCTTTTATCGCATAGCTTTGTAAATCTACCCCTATTTCAAGTGTATAGTTTTGCAGTTCACATTCACCAGACTGGTCACAAACACCACACTGAAGAGGATGATTTACATCATATACTTCCATAATTGCACGACGTTCTTTCTCTATTGTCTCCGTAGAAGTTGTTATGTTCATTCCATCTTTGGCTTTTGCATTACAAGCATACACCTGCTTTCCATCTGCCTCAACAAGACAAATACGACAAGCCAAAGTTGGACTACATCTTGTCAAATAACATATCGCAGGAATAAAAACATCATTCGCACGAGCAGCATTTAATAAATACTCCCCCTCTTGCGTTTGAACCTCTTTTCCATCAATATTTATAGTAATCTTACTCATTATACTACTCTCACTATTTTGGATTTTTCAAATCTATATCTGCTAAAATCTTGACCTAAATCAAAGGTTGGATTCAGTGCTATAGTTCCTTTTAACTCTTCATCTAGTTTAAAGACTCTCTTCATTGTTTTTGATGCAAAATGAATTTCAACTTCATCACCATCTGCAATTCGTGCTGCTGCAGCGAATTGAGCCGAACCTCTTAAACTGATGTCTTTTTCTAGCTGATGTGCTTTATCTGTAAACTCATTAAATTGTAATACTGGATTACAATTATAAATTACAGTGCCGTTAAACTCTGGTAAGTCATCAATTGCTTCTATTTTTGAGCCCATTTCACATGAAACCTCATCTAAGATATATCCTCTTTTATCTTCACCGTAAGACGAAAGAAAATTTTCCAAATCATCAAATGCAAATGATTTAAAGCCTTTGGAGGTATCTAACTCTTTTGTATAATCAATCGTATTTTCTTTTGAAAGACCCAACGCATTCGCTATATCATTTAAAGTGTAACCATTAAAAGCAAGTGCTACATTTAGCGGTAAAACCTGATTATCTACATTGACAACCGTTCCTTCTACCTGATTAAGTGCTGGCATTGCTAGGTCTGACTCTTTTGATGATGACATTATAAAGTCACCTTGAGCATTATAAGCAACAACATTGCTTATATTTTCATCAGCATTAAGTTTACATGTAAGCGATACACCCGCAGTATTAACTTCGTTCGGAACAACAAGTAGTGAAAACTCGGTATATTTTTCAATCAATGCTACAATTTTTGCAATATTTGTTGCTCTCTTATGAGCGAACAAATCACTTCCTACAACAAGAACACGCTTTGCACTTCTTGAAAATGCTTTTGTCACAGATTTTAGTTCATCATCTCCGACATTACTTTCAGCTTCAAGATACCCTAAATCTAAATCATCTAAAAATGCTCTGCTTGATTCATCTATATCTATATTTTGCAAGAGTTCATTTGCCAAAAGTGCCATAACACCTTCTTCTGTTCCTACCTCATATTTCATAAACTGTGTTGCAGTATTTTTCATCAAGGTATCTTCTAACGGATGTGCATAAACAACTTTTGCACCATTGTGCTGTGAAGCTGTTCGTATTGCATAGCGAACCATCGGATTATCAGTCGCTATACGTGTACCGAGTATTATGATTGCATCTGCATGTTTAATTGTCTCCATAGAAGCACTATGATGTAGTTTTCCACTTATAGAACTATATGCTTTCATAAAGGCACCATATAAACGGGCATCTTCATTGAAAAGTTTCAGACCTAATTTCTCTTTTAGAAGTTGTAGAATATGCGCTTCTTCGTTTGTAATCATTGAAGAAAAACGGATAGCACTTGCACTTTTTAGAGTCTCCACTGCCTTATTAAATGCAGTTTCATCTTTTGTAGCACTATTTTGAAAATCAAATCCAAATCTACCAGCACCACAAAGTGTTGCAAATTCATAATTGTTTTTCACTCTATAAATTGCATTTGCACTTTGCGTTCTATCGCTTCCATGT
>JALUBM010000193.1 GCA_027044845.1 Sulfurimonas sp. | reverse complement strand
ATAATAGAATAAAAAACAACGCTCATCACAGCAGAAAGCTCACGTGCAAGTAATGTACTGCCTTCTATTGACATTTGCACTACACGCTTTAAAAATTCTACAATATGCGTGCCGTTATACAAAGCAAAGAAATAAAAGACAATTACTAAAAAAGCATTTTTTAAGAATCCAGCACTAAATGTTCCTACTCTTGCCGCTACATGTAATGCGTTTGTTGTTAAGCTGTTAATATCTACACCTTTTAAAGAATCTGCCAGATAAGGTTTTAGAAAGAGTAAAAATTCTGGTGGATTTGTGATAAATCCATTGATATAAAGTTCTAAATTTTTTAAACTATTTGGTTCTAAATGATTGAGTGTTATTGTCAATGTTGCCAAAAAATAACCTAACGGGGCAAAGAAAAGTATAGCAAGCAGTAAGCTTGATACAAGTGCTGCGAATAAACGGGAAGAGAAAAGCTGTTTAAAATAGTTATTGATACTTGCTGTAGAAATGGCCAAAAGTGCGGCAATAGTCATCACCATTAAAAAAGGTTCATATAGCAGATACATCCAATAAAGAGAAGTGGCAAAAAGTATGGCTATAAAGTATTGTGATTTCATTTAAAAAAGTGTCCCATCTTCATTTACACAACGCATATTTAGAACATCATATGTGGCAGGTGTTGCTCGTCTACCTTTTGCAGTTCGTTCTAAGTAACCATTTGCGATTAAATACGGTTCAAGTACATCTTCAATCGTTCCCTCATCCTCACTTAAAGCTGCCGCAATAGTACTTAATCCCATCGCTCGACCTTTTGAACTTGCCAAAAGATTTAACAAACGTAAATCCATCTCATCAAAACCATGCGAATTTATTCCAAGTTCATCAAGTGCGTATTGTGTCCGTTTATGGTTAATGCTTTTTTCATTGGCAACCTCGGCAAAATCTCTAACACGGCGTAAAAGACGCAAGGCAATACGTGGTGTACCACGGCTTCGCTTTGCAATCTCAAGTGCTGCTTCATGAATAATTTTACGCTCTAGCTTATTAGAAGCTTGTATTATAATTTTTGCTAGTTCGTCATGATTATAAAAATTCATACGAAAATTCATACCAAATCTATCTCTAAGTGGATTTGAAAGCATCCCCGCTCTTGTTGTAGCACCTATAAGTGTAAAACGTGGCAAATCAATCTTCACTGTTTGTGCAGCAGGACCACTTCCTATGATAATGTCAATTCTATAATCTTCCATGGAAGAGTATAAAATTTCTTCAACTGCAGGAGATAATCTATGAATTTCATCTATAAATAGGATGTCTCCTTCTTCTAAGTTTGTAAGAATTGCCGCTAAATCACCGCTTTTTTCTATCATTGGTGCTGCTGTAACCTTAATGTTTGCATTCATTTCATTGGCAATAATAAGTGCAAGTGTCGTTTTACCTAGTCCAGGAGGTCCATAAAAAAGGACATGGTCAAGTGCTTCTTCCCGTTTTTTGGATGCCTCTATAAAAACCGCAAGATTTTTTTTGATTTGTTCTTGTCCAATGTATTCGCTCCAGGCATCAGGACGCAATGTAAGTTCGGAACTCTCTTCATCAAGGCTAAATGTCTCAATATCAACAACTCTTTCCATTAATATGTATATTCCTCTTTTGGAAATTTATGACTCACAACTTCATCTGCATATTCTTTGAGTGCATTTTTTACCAAGGTTGCACCGTCAAGATATTTTTTGACAAATTTCGGTGTAAATTCTTCAAAAAGTCCTAACATATCTGAAAAAACTAGAACTTGTCCATCAACCTCGGCTCCCGCACCTATTCCTATTACAGGAATAGTAACACTTTGTGCAATCTCTTGGGCAATGTCGGCTTTTGTCCCTTCTAACACAATACAAAATGCACCTGCCTCTTGAACGGCTTTAGCATCTTTGAGCAATTGTTCTCGTTCCTGTAAGGTTTTTCCTTTGACTTTGTAACCACCTTCACTTCTTACAGACTGTGGTAAAAGTCCAATATGCCCGCATACTGCAATACCGTTATCCGTCAAATATTTTATAACCTCTTGTTTTTCTTCTCCACCTTCTATTTTTACACAATCCGCTTGTGTATTTTGAAAAACTTTTATAGCATTTTTTAAGGCTGTTTCTTTACATGTATAGGTTCCAAAAGGCATATCACAAATTACAAAGCTGTTTTTTGCCCCCATACAAACGGCATTTGTATGATAAATCATCTGTTCAAGTGTAGCACTAATAGTATCATTTTGACCTGCAAAGCTCATATTTAAACTATCACCTACCAAAATCATATCTGCACTCGGCTCCAATAATTTTGCGAAGAGTGCATCATAGGCGGTAATCATCACTAAAGGCTTAATCCCTTTGCTCTTTTTTATAGTCGATATAGTTAACTTTTTACTCATTTAAAACTCTTTATTATATTAATACGGGTATTTTAACGAAAATTCTGTAATAAAAAGTCAAGAGTTTTGAAAAGAATTTGAGAATTTGTGCATAAAAAGACCTTTTGAAGTCTAATTATACACTTTTTTGAGGAGAAATTGAGGAAGAAGTTTTAAAACCTAAAAGAATTTCATTTTGTGCATATATCTTATATACAGTATTTTTCATTTCTAATATATCGTTTACTTCTTTTCGTATATGCTTTACATCATTTTCAAGTTTGGTGTAACGAGCAAGAGCATACATAGCATAACCTATAAAGGTTATAAAATTTGCAATAATAAAGAGCCATACGTCAGTATTGATACCCATAGGTGAAAACCTATGAGAAATTAACTTGTTTCATACCGAGTATATAAGCTTCTGCAACAAGAACACCGTTAAGTGTTAGACCTTTAAGTGCAGTAAAAATAGCATTTTCATCTTTTGTACTATCAGCAAGAAAACTGAAATAAGTTTTTGTACCGTCAGAGGCTTTAACCATAACGTTTACATCATTTGCAGTTGTTACAGCGTCAGAACCCTCAGTACCGACATAAGCAAGAATTTCATACTCACCGTCTAAAAAGTTATCTGCAAAATCTTTTGCTTGAACGTCAGTTGCAGGAACGTAAAAAGACTTAATTTTTTGACCGAGTTTGTTTCTAATAAGTGATTTAGCCATTAGATTTCTCCTTTCATATTATACGGGTTTGCATACTCACAAGCAACGTCAGTAATAAAGTCAGCGTTCCAAGCACCGACAACAGCAGTACGAATATCGCTCATAGTTTTTGTCGTTTTAACATGAGGCACGAAAATACCTTGCGAATGACGACGACCGCCGATAGTAGTTTTTCCAACAGCAAAACCGATATAGTTTAATACAGCAGGATTTGCAGGTGTACCACCCTCAGCCTTACTATCCCAAGTTTCAAGCTCTCCAGCCATTAAACCTTTAAGAGTTGTCATATCAGCGTCAGAACCACTTACAGTAACAGTCTTTAAAGATTTTCCATTTACGATTTGTCTAATCATAATTTGAACCTTTTTTTGTTTTATTTCTCATTTGAGATATTGAAAGATTACAAGAACTTTTACAGTTATACACATAGTGAAATGATAAAGGCTAGAAGCCTTTATTTGTGGGGAGAAAGTGAAACAAGTTTCACTTAAAGAGTAATAAATAGTTAAGAGAAAAGAGCTTTTTAACACATTCAGATAAAAAAAGAGCTTTTTTTAGGCAATACAGGGCTAAAAGCCCGTAATTGCCTAAAAGGAGTGGACGCATTTATTTTTATGTGTTTTACGCAAATATTCAAGACTAATAAATTTTACTGTTTGCGGTTTAGGGAAAAAATTACGTGGGCTAGTTAATCTATGCAAGAACTTTCAAGGGTGCGACGTACCAGAACAGAGGTAGCAATTTGGGCGGAGCCACAACGAGCTAACGCTCTCTATCCTGCAGATGGCTATTTTCAAGAAGTAGCTATTTATCGGCTAAAGTATGAGCATTTATTTTTTGTTCCAATTCTTCGTAAGTGTGAGATTTTAAAAGATTATATAACTTATTTCTCCAATTATCAATATCTGTATTTTTCCAATCTTGAAGCGTATTTTTTGATATTCCTATCATTCTAACAATATCCATATCACTTAATTTATTATTCTTTTTTGACATTTTAAAACCTTATTTTTTAAGATGTTGAATTGTAGCAGATTTAAAAAGAATTTGCAAATTTATTACCATATTTCGGTAATTTTATTGCATTTTTTACCATATTTCAGTATAATATAAGTATAAAAAGAGACAGATAGAGTCAGTCCCTGCAAGGACTAACCCCAGACTTCACGAGTCGGGAGCATTATATCATAATGCTACTTTAAAGGCTTAAAGATGAAAGATTTATATACAAGACTACCAAAAGAAGAAAGATATAGAGAACAAGAGGAAATTTACACCATAGGAGATGACATTTGCGATACTTTTATGAATGGAAATTTTAGTACAGGAGTAGAAGAACTAAAAGAACTAAGTCTAAGAAGTAAAGATTTACTAGAATACTTAGAAGAAAAAGCGGAAGAATACGGAGTAGAAATGTCAGAATTATATTATGGACACTTCACGGCTGAATTTTGGATAGCATTAGGTTCGGAATTAAATTAATGTTTAATTTTACAAAAATTATCAGGGTATTAAAATACCTTGATTATAAGTTTTGTAAATTAAGTTTAAAAATATTTTAGGAGATGAAAAAATGGAATTTATAGCATATGACGACCAAGGAACAATAAAAATAGGAAGCAAAGAAGATTGCCAAAAAATAATAAGAGAATGGACAAAAACAGAAGAAGCGTATGAGATTTATAATGATGAAGATTTATGGAATATATATAATTTTTTTAATAAAAATCATCAAGAAGATTATTTTGAATATTATGGTTTCAAAATTAAAAAAATAAATATTAGGAGATAAACAAAATGAGAAGAATAGAATTTCAAGAACTACAAGATAATTTTTCATCATCTTATAATG
>JALUBM010000192.1 GCA_027044845.1 Sulfurimonas sp. | reverse complement strand
ACACAAAAGAGTTAGGGACTATTATAATTTCTATCTATGACAATGCATCACATTTTATTTTTGAAATTGCTAGTAATTCTACAATTATTAAAGAGCCTCAAGATGTTTTTGATGCATACAAGAGAGAAAATACTATTAAAGATGGTCTTGGGTTAGGACTTAACCTTGTAAAGACTATTTGTGATGAAGAAAATATTCAAATCCAATTAATTTCAGATAAAGAGATAACAAAATTTAAATATTATTTTCCAAGGAGTTAAATGAAAATTTTATTACTAGAAGATGAACAATTACTTAATAATGCAATAACAAAATTTCTACAACTTAAAGGGCATAGTGTCCAATCTTTCAGGGAAGGGATTTCAGCATTAGAAGCTATTATTAAAACAAATTATGATTTACTTATTTTGGATATTAATGTCCCCAATATTAATGGTTTTAAATTACTCGAAGAGATGCAAAAGATTAAAATTCAAATTCCTACAATTTTTATTTCAGCGATTATAGATATTGATGAAATAGAACATGCTTTTAACTTAGGATGCCAAGATTATATAAAAAAACCTTTTCACCTCAAAGAATTGGATATTAGAATATCTAAAATTTTAAAATCAAGTTATATGCCTAAATCGCATGTCAGATTATCTAAAACATATAGTTTAGATATAGAAAATAATATTCTTAGATTTGATGGTGATGTACAAGTGCTTTCAGATAGGCAATTTAAAATTTTAAAATTGTTAGCGAACAATAGAAGTCGTGTTGTAGAATATGATTTATTTCGAGAATGTGCATGGGATAATCTTGATATTGAAATTCCTACAATAAGAGCGGAAATTAATCGTTTAAAAAAATCTTTGAAAGAAGATATTATAATTAATATTAGAAATATGGGTTATATGATCAAAAGGCCTGATTAACTTTTTTCTTAAGTTAAGAAACATTGGCGTATAATCGTTGCATGTAAAGGAGTGACCATGGCAATAGTAAAATCTTACGGTGCGACAAAAGAAGTGACGGGTTCGTGTCATGTATTTGAACTCAACGGTGTAACAATAATGATAGATTGTGGAATGTTTCAGGGTGAAGATGAAAATAAGAACGAAGAAGCATTTTATTTTGACCCTGCAAGCATTGATTACCTTTTAGTGACACATGCCCATCTTGACCATGTAGGACGCATACCAAAACTTGTAAAGGAAGGCTTTAAGGGGAAAATTTATGCAACATCTGCAACAATGGACTTAGCACAAATAATTTTAATGGATAGTGCAAAGATAATGAGTGAGGATTTTCAAACACGCTATAGAAAAGCTTTGCGTAAAAACAGAGAAAAAAAACTTGCAAAACCACTTTATGAACCTTTGGATGTAGATAAAACTTTTCGAGGTATAGAGTGGGTAAATCCAGAATATAATAAATATTATGATTTGTGTGAGGGGGTGAGCTTTGTTTACCGTAATGCTGGGCATATATTGGGGTCTGCTTTTATAGAACTCTCTTATATGGACAAAAGTGATTCACATACTATAGTGTTTTCAGGAGATATTGGTAATGACAATGGGCTAGTCATGCCTGATTTAAACAAATGTGATAAGACACAAAGTCTTTATGTGGAGACAACCTATGGTGACAGAGATCATCAAAAAATTGATGCAACAATTAAAGAATTTAAAGATGTCATTGTAAAAACTTTAAATAATCATGGCAATGTACTCATCCCATCTTTTGCAGTAGAGAGAACACAAGAACTGCTTTGTATTTTGCGTGAAATGTATGAAAGTGGAGAATTACCTAAATGTAAAATCTTTTTAGATTCTCCAATGGCAACACGGGCAACAGCCGTATATCGTCAATATGTTGATGAATTGACACAAAAATGCCAAAAAAATGTTCAAGAAGATGGAACTGTCTTTAATTTTGATGCTTTAGTATATACTGAAACACCTGAAGCCTCAAAAGGGATTAATAATATAAAAAGCCGTGCTATTATCATTGCAGGATCAGGAATGTGTAACGGAGGAAGAATAACACATCACTTCAAACATAGAATCTGGGATAAACACAATGCCGTAGTTTTTGTAGGCTTTCAGGCTGAGGGTACGTTAGGTCGTGAAATTGTCAATGGAGCAAAATGGATAAATATTTTGGGTGAAGATATTATTGTAAAAGCTTCTATCCATACCATCAATGGCTTTTCAGCTCATGCGGACAGAGACGGTATTATTAAATGGATTTCCAGTATGAAAGATTTACAAAAAGTATTTTTAGTGCATGGAGAGTTACAAAGTCAAGAATCTTTTAAAACAATGTTGCAAAAAGAGTTACATCTAAATGCACATATTGTCTCTTTTAAAGAAAAAATAGTCCTTAGTTAAAGACTATTTTCATTAAAGTAAGTTTTTCTTTATCCAGTATGATAACACATAAAGTCCCCAAACATGCTGCTTAAAACTCCCTTTTGATGCCATACTAATATACTCATCAAGCTTTTTTTTGTGCAACATTCCCGTCTGTGCATTGACCTCTTGAATAAGGTTGATTTTTTTTGAGTGAATCAAATACTCCATATAAGGATTTGAAAACCCTTTTTTCTTTCTTGTGAGTATCTTAGCATCGAGTTTATTGTGCATAATTTGTTTTAAAATTGATTTGGTTATGCCCTCTTCATAACGAAGTTTTGGGTCAATACTAAAGACGGCAGAGGCAAGTTTATGATCCAAGAAAGGCGTGCGTGATTCTATGGAGTGTGCCATACTCACACGGTCAAGCTTTGTCAAAAAATGTTCGGCTTGAAAAAGATTCAAATCAATGTAACTGTACCAGATACTTTCATCATGATGTTGAGAATCCTCAAAGTGTTGTCTGTAACTTTGTAAATATCTCAGGCTTTCATTGTCTTTAACGTTACGTCGCATAAGTTGATTTTTTTGCAGGTCTGTAAACTTTTCTCCTGAGGAGCGAAAGAGCAGGGTATCATCAAAAACTCTTTTATACCACTCCCACTCGCGATTCATAGAGAAGTTTGCCCGAAAATATTTTTTGAGCCAGTTCTTATGTGCCAGAGTTGCAGCACTCTCTATATCGAGATATTCAAAATACTGTCGATACCCTAAAAAAAGTTCGTCCGCCCCCTCTCCACTTAGAACAACTTTGTAGCCGTCTTGTTTAATTTGTTCAAACAAAAGATATAAAGGCACGGCAGCAGGGTCATTGAGGGGTTCATCGAGTGTGTCGAGCACTTTGTCACTTGCATGGATAAAATCATTTTCATCTATTTCTATCTGGGTATTATTCAAACCTAAAAATTCGGCACTCTCTTGAGCATTTTTTCTCTCATCGTATTTTGCGTAATCTTTATAACCGAGGGTATATGTTTGTAATGTGTTAGTGTTTTGTTTGGCAAAGTAGTTAATCGTTGCACTGTCTATACCGCCTGAGAGTAGTGCAGCCATAGGTACATCGGCAGATAAACGGATGTTTATAGACTCTTTGAGCAGTTTTTCAAGAGTAAAAACTGCTTCATCTTTGTTTGTTATAAGTGAGGGTGCGGTGTCAAGCAGGTCGAAATATCGCTTACATGTAACACGCTTGTTTTTATAGACCAGATACTCTCCCGCAGCAAGCTTCTTTATACCCTGATAAAAAGTATGCGGAGGTGTCGGCGTTAAAAAAGAGAGATAGGATAAAAGGGCATCATTGTTGAGTTTACATGTAGATAAAAAAGGTTTGAGTGCTTTTATTTCCGATGCAAAGACAAAAGCATCTCCCTCAAGATAAAAAAGCGGTTTTTTGCCAAGCCTGTCACGAAAAAGGTAGAGTGTCTCACCATCCATCAGGGCAATAGCAAACATACCGCGTAAATGTTTAACAAAATCAATACCCCAGCGAAGATATGCTGCAATGATAACCTCACTGTCGCTTTGTGTCTGAAAATCAAAGTTGAGTTGCTGTTTAAGTTCTTGAAAATTATATATTTCCCCGTTAAAAGAGAGCAAAATATTTTTATGCCTTAGAGGTTGATGGCTTCTATGGTGTCTGTCTAAAATAGAGAGACGCTGATGAGCAAAAAAGAGATTTTTCTTTTGGGCAATACCGCAATAATCGGGTCCACGATGAGAAAGAATGGCAAGTGCATTTTTTGCCCTATTTTCACTATATTCACCGATAATGCCGAAAATTGCACACATTATTTAAAAAACCCTACAGTAATATCATTGTCCAAGTAATCATCTATCAAACTGATATGCTTTACATGTAAGCGTTTGGCAAGGGCTTGGATAGTGGACAGATTGATATAATTATAAACTTCACTCTCTTTGTCCCCGTATAAAGCATTGAAGATAAAGCCTTTGTTTGATGATTCAAAACAGTTTTGTATAAAAAGTTCACTCTCAAAAGAAGTCAAAATATTTAAAGCACCGCTACAAATATAATAATCTGCTGCTGGAAGTTGCATTTTTGTAATGTCTGCATGAATAACCTCACATCCTGTTCTCTTTTCGGTAATAGCACACATCTTTTTGAGTGAATCAATGCCGATATATTTTTTAATACGGATATCGCTGTCTTGAAGATAGATATAAAAATCTCCAAATCCACAACCTGCATCGGCTATGGATATATCTTCAAGATTATCTCCTAGAAGTCCTAAAATTTTCTCAAAACGAATGTATTGATGTGCATCCGAAGACCAGTTGAGTCCGCAAGAGCTAATACCATGCTTTTTGAGTGCGGAAATATAAAATTTTTCATTATCAATACGTGGCATACAACTCCTTTTTACCAATATCTAAAGCGGTAATTAACGAACTCTCTTAAAAATATTAAGAGATTCACCATATCTAATTGTATCGGAATTAATCTATCAAAAGCAACCATCCAAAATTTAAATCTAAAGGTTTTAGATCTCCTTTATCTAAGTTTTTCAGAGCTGACTAAGTTAATTTTTGATATAGTATAATACTGAAGATATGATATAGACT
>JALUBM010000191.1 GCA_027044845.1 Sulfurimonas sp. | reverse complement strand
TACAAATACATGGTAAAATTGATAACAAAAAGATATAAGAAAAGTTCTGAAACAAAAAAAGAGATACTTATATACCCATAAAAAACTGGCATATAAATTAAAAAGGCAACAATATATACAAAACTTTTAATCAAAAATGTCTTTTGTGAAGCTTTTGACCACGACAAAGAGTAATCACTTAATATAAATCGTGAGCTAAATATCCTCACCAGCATTACACTCAACACGACCTTATAATCAAAAGGCATGTGAAATATAAAAAAAGTCCACAAAAAAGTGATACATGTAAATAGTATAATAAGTAAAAAATTAAATATTCGCTTATCGATTTTATTATATATTTTCATCATATCCATTTTATTCTAAGACACCTTTCATTATATTGCATATACTTTGTACATCCTTCTTTGTCATAGTAACACTGCTTGGCAGACATAACCCTTGACTAAAGAGTCTTTCGCTTGTATCATCAACAACTTTTGTGCATTCTTGAAATAATGGTTGCAGATGCATCGGTTTCCATAATGGACGGCTCTCAACATTAACAGCTTCAAGTGCTTGTAAAATTTTCATATAAGGTGTTTTATCAAATGCAACGGTAGTGAGCCATCTATTGCCACGGCTATTTTGGAGTTCAGGCATAAATTTTATCTCCTTTACATCTCCCAGACACTCTTGATACCATGAAAATATTTGCTGTTTTTGCGATACTCTTTTATCTAAAACTTCCATTTGTGCAACACCAATAGCTGCAAGCACATTACTCATGCGATAATTATACCCATACTCTTTATGCTCATAATGAGTACAAGGCTCTTTTGCAGTCGTGGCATAAAATTTTGCTTTTTCAATCCATGCTTTATTTTGTGAGACTAATATTCCCCCTCCAGAAGTTGTCAGTATTTTATTTCCATTAAAACTGTATATACCAAAATCTCCAAATGTCCCTGTTTGTTTATTATTAAAAGTTGCACCTAAAGACTCTGCAGCATCTTCTATCAAGTAAACCCCGTGAAGTCTGCAGATTTCAGCTATTTTTTCAATATCGGCACTCATACCATATAGATGTGTCACGATTAATGCCTTTGGTTTTTTCTTACATGTACAAAGATATTTATTCAACAATTTTGGTGATAAATTCCACGACGCAGTATCACTGTCTATAAACACGGGATTTGCATTTTGATAGAGTATAGCACTCACAGAACCAATAAAAGTAAAAGATGACGCCAATACATCATCACCACTACCAATACCAAGTACACGCAAAGCCAGATGAATTGCGGCAGTTCCACTCACAACAGCCAATGCATTTGTAACTCCTGTATAGTCTTTGATGTTCTGCTCAAACCTATCTAAATACTCACCTACTGGAGCGATATAATTACTTTGAAAGACTTCTTGAATATATTTTAATTCATTCTCACCCATACATGGAGCTGAAAGAAAAATTCTTTTTTTCATACTTTTTACCCTAAAAAACTGTTTGGAATATATATGCAATATCTTTTGAAAGTGACCAGTTTTGTATATATTCTTTGTTAATTTGTACTTTATCAGGCCAAATTACCTTGTCATTGTACTCTTTTGGATTTTGTTGTTGACTTAAAATCATCTCTTCATTTTTATATTTTAATGTTGCAGATCCTGTAATACCTGGACGAATTGAAAGAATAATCTTATCATCACCCTGCAGTTTATCCGCATATCCGCTAACATCAGGACGCGGACCGACAAAACTCATATCTCCGATTAAAATGTTAAAGAGCTGGGGCAACTCATCAATTTTTGTACGTCTAAAAAATTTACCTGCTTTTGTAATGCGTATATCATTTGCAGTTGTCACACTGGTATCTATACCCTCTACCTTTTTCATAGTCTTTATTTTATATACCGTGAAAAGTTTAGCGTTTTTCCCTACTCTTTTTTGCATAAAAAGTCCATTTGATTTCGTTTCTATGCTGGAGACTATAAAAGCAGTTACAATAATAGGGAAAAACACAAGTAAACCAACAAATGACAATCCAATATCAAATATTCTCTTTTGCGTATGCTTTATCAACTACTTTTTCACTTTATAGATTTTCACCAATGGTGTCGAAATAACTTTTTCAAATAAGTTCTTATCATAATTTTCAAGCACAAAAAGCTGTATATACAAAGAGTTATAGACTTTATCGGATAAAACTAACATTGTATTATAGTCCTGCATATAAATTATATTCATATTTGAACGCATATCAAAGATTTGATTTTGCCTGTGAAGTCTGCCTCTTTTATCATATTTTGTAACTATAAAGCGTTTAATAGGTACTCTTTGTTTTCCAAGCATTAAGTTCCCACTACGTATTAAAAAGCTAACACCTCTGCCTAAAAACAGCTTATCCCCTCGTTGCCTTAAATTACTTGAGACAAAGAAAAATGGAGATTTTTTTCTTTGTCCCGTTTCTAAATCAATATTTGAAAAGACATTAACCGTTGGCAGAATATTTAACATTCTATTTGGCAAGAAAAGATAAACATCTCTTGTTTTTTTAGGAAGTTTATACTCTTTATTTTTCAATTTTTCTAAAAACATCTTTGGATTCAATTGATCTTTTTGTTTATTATGAAAAAGCTCGTCAGCTACCACTCCACCTTTTTTTACATAGGTTTCAACACTCAAACGAGCCAAATTAGCAGCTTGTATTTGGGATGTCGTTGTCAATATTTTAGAAACCAAAAAATTATCGTTGTTATGTTTGCCACCGTCTATTAATGTATTTGTATTACTGTAATACCAAATTGGGTAACCATAATCCCACCATGTAATAGTATAATCTTTTGGATTTGATATTTTTTTTAAATTTTCAAGAGCTGCAACTTCTGGTGCACTAAAAACCGTCGGGACCTTATAATTAATGACATGTACAATATTTGGATAAAGCATCATCGCAGTCAATAAAGAGATAAACATATAACGAATTTTTCTATTTTGAATAGGATTACTTATAAGATAAAAAAAGTAAACAGCACCTAAAGAAGCGATACCAACGGCATATACCGTAAATCTCAAACCGCCCCACAGAGAAAATACACCGATACCAAGCAGAGGCAACGCTAAAATAAACGGCTTATACCGTACAGTCAAAAGAATATAGCCGATAAAAGATATAATCACCCCAAGCGTTGAACCGCTTATGCGGTTTGCCATCACGGAAAAAGGTATCTTACCAGCCTCTCTGACCGTTTGATTTACCCCAAAAAAGTGCAGTCCTTCTGTCGCCGTTCCTCGTACAACATATCCTGCAATCTTTGCTAAAATCAATCCAAAAACATTCCCAAACAATAAAAAAGATATTACACTCACTCCTGCTAAAATCATCAAAATCCATGTTTCAAACTCTTTTTTTAAAAAAATCAAAAATATGACTGCAAAAACTAAAATTTTCAAAAGCAAAGAAATTGGCATAAGTGCTATAGATATAAGAATAATAGACTTATAAGTAAATGCATCATCTCTATGAAAAACAATCATATATGCAAAATAGATAATACCCATAGCATACACTATAGCCTGCCCCTGATCATACAAAAATGGATAAATCGCAATCATACCAGCAGCATAGACTATATTTTTCATTTCGTTTTCTTCTATAAGTCTCATTAAAAAGTAGAGAATAAACATAGGTGCCATAGCAGAAAACATATCAGTATCATAATAACCAGTCATCGTACGGTTATAATAACTCCATGCAATACTACCAAGTAGTGCTGCAAAAAAACCAAGCCATGATAATCTATAAATTCTTGCTATCAAAATAATCGGAATTACAACAAGACTTGATATTACCGTCGGCATATATAAAATAGCCGTATCAATAGAGAGACCAAAGATTTTGACTGCAAAAACCGTAACCAATACAATGCCGTATTTCAATGGATTGTCTTCAATTCTAGGATTGAACTGATGGGTACCATTCAAAATATCTTGTACCCATGAGGCGAAGTAATATCCGTCATTAGTATTGATCATCAACTGGTGATTCCAAAAAAATGGTTCATAATTATGAAACTGATAGACCCAAATAAGTCGTATAGCTACGCTAAATACATAAGAAATACTCATTAATAAAATCAAAGTTTTTGTTGATACATTTTCTTCTTGCAGCCTAAATAACTGTTTCATAAACTCTTTTTCCTTCCAAATTTCATTTTTAACACTTCAAATATTCCACCAAGTGAGCCAATTCCATAAGAAATATGCAATACATAAAAAGCAGCCATAAGATGAAAAATATTTACTTGATTATCTGACATTTTTAAAGATTGATACACAACTAAACTAAAATGCAAAATCCAAATAAATAAACTGAGATATAAAAATACTCCATCCACCACACCAAATAATAATGACACTATTATAGCGAGTACAAATAACAACGGTATAAAATGCCTTACACTTAAAGATGTCAATGAATTTGTATAATATGCCGTTAATATATTCCATTTCCCATTTGCAAAATTATTTTTAGCCAACTCTTTGAAAGTCTCTCTTGCAAAATAAGTACATGTAGCCTCAGAAATAAGATATATTTTTCCGCCACCTTTTACAATACGCTTATTTAGTTCTATATCTTGATTTCTTTCTAATCTTTCATCATACAGACCATAGGTGTCAAAAATTTCTTTTTTATAACACCCAAAAGGAACAGTATCAACTAAAATAGGTTTTTCTATGTTCGTGGTAGTTCTAAAAGTACTCCCAACACCAAATTTATTTGACAATACCTTTTTTATAGCACTCGATACTGGCGTTAAGTTTTTAACTTTTGTCTCAATCAAAGAACCTACATTATCAGCATCTAATTTTTTATGCCAATATATAAGCTTTGTAAAATATTCTTTAGGATAACTTGCATGGGCATCAAGCCGAATAATATACTCTCCACTTGCTTCTTTAATACCAATGTTCATAGAAATAGGGACTATCTTTTTTGAGTTGTGAAATAGTTTAATATTAGCATATT
>JALUBM010000190.1 GCA_027044845.1 Sulfurimonas sp. | reverse complement strand
TCTGTAATTCAGATTAAAAAGGGAACTTTGTATGATGAG
The DNA here is from genome assembly GCA_027044845.1 of Sulfurimonas sp. Taxonomy (GTDB): domain Bacteria; phylum Campylobacterota; class Campylobacteria; order Campylobacterales; family Sulfurimonadaceae; genus Sulfurimonas. The sequence goes on along the minus strand of JALUBM010000190.1, from coordinate 5,008 downwards.
AAAAAACTTGAGGCTGCAAAAAAGCGTATTATAAATGCAATATCTCAAGAAGGGAAAATTGATAGTGTTGTGGAAGTTGAAACAAAATATCTGAAAAATGGAAGTGTCAAAGTAACTTTTATAGTAAATGAGGGTGAAGAAATTATTATCAAAAAGCTTAAATATAGTGGTGTATATGGATTAGACCCTGATGATTTTGATGATGTTATTGCAAATAAACAAAAAGAGTTTATGGGTTGGTTCTGGGGTCGTAATAACGGAAAAATGAGTTTAAAAGATCTTGAATATGATAATCTTCGTATTCGTGATTATTATATGCAATATGGATATTTGGATGCAAAAGTTGATGCACCGTTTGTGCGTGTTGACTTTGATAATTATAGTGCTGATATGAGTTATCTGATTTCTGAAGGGAAACCTTATAAAATTAGTAAAATTTCTGTATATCAAGTAAAACATGTTACGGACGATAAAAAGTTGCAAAAAGTTATTTCTCTTGAACCAGGGGAAGTATTTAATATAAAGAATTTTAGAGATGATTCTAAAAAAATCAAAACACTTGTTGCCGATTTGGGGTATGCATTTGTTCAAGTTGTTCCTGATCTGAAAAAAGATAAAAAAAAGCATACTGTTGCAGTTGTTTATAAAGTTATACCAGGGTATAAAGTAAAAATCAGAAATGTATTAATTTCTGGGAATAGCAGAACACTTGACAGAGTCATTCGTAGAGAATTATATTTAGGTCCAGGTGATATGTATTCCTTAACTGACTTGACAGATTCTCGTTCTGCACTGGGAAGACTTGGTTTTTTTGACAGTAATACAATAGAAGAAAAGAGAATTGATAATAAAACAATGGATTTGATTGTAAAAGTAAAAGAAGCACCGACAGGTAACATTCAAATTGGTGGTGGATATGGAAGCTATGGTGGTCTTTTAGTCAGTATTGGTGTCAGTGACAGAAATATTTGGGGTTCAGGAATCAATGTAGGTGTGAAAGCGGAAAAATCACAAACGACGCAGAATTACTCATTTAATATTTCAAATCCACGATTAAATGATAGTGATTACAGTGGAAACTTCTCTATTTATCATTCAGCTAATGATTATATTGATTATTCAGTATTAAGTAATGGTTTAACGATGGGGTTGGGACATAGATTTACACGCCATATAAGCGGATATTTGGGGTATGGTTATTCAAGTAATAGCTATACTTTTGGTAGTGATTTTAATTCTAGTGTATATGGTGGAGTAAATCCGTTTGAATCTTATACAAAAAGTGGTGTGACTATAAGTGTAAAATGGGATAATACGGATGATTATTATTTACCACGCAAGGGATTTGAATTATCACAAAGTATTGAAAAAGCAGGGCTTGGTGGAACAGCAGATTTTATAAAAGCACGGACTAATTTTGCTAAATATTATGGGCTTGAAAATTTACTGGGATTTGATGCTATCTTTAGATACAAAGCACGATATTATGCTTTAATTAACAATGGAGATGTTCCATTGGCTGAAAAATTTTATATGGGTGGTATCGGGAGTGTTCGTGGGTATCAGTCCTACTCTCTTTCACCGACAGTAGCTGATGCTACAGCGACAGATGGTATAAGAAGAGTTGGTGGTACACAGACTTTTTCTAATAATTTAGAGCTTAGTTTACCTTTAATACCAAAAGCTAAAATGCGATTGGTGACCTTTGCCGATTGGGGAACAATTTCAGATAATATTACAGATAATTTATTATCAAATAATATTTCACGTGCGGGATATGGTGCGGGAATAGAGTGGTTTTCACCAGTTGGACCTATTCAGTTAATGTTTGCACGTCCAATAAGTCCTAAAGAAGGCGACCAGACAGCAGCATTTGAATTTACAATGGGACAAAGATTTTAGAAGGATACTTTAAAATCTTTGTGTACGCACTCTAATTTTTCAACTGCTTCTTGCGATAAATAGGGCTTCTTTTGGGAGCTTACATGTAATATATTCTCTTCAAAACTTAACTCAAAATCTAAGTTTCTTGGTCTGTGACTTAAAAGTGCGATACTTAAAGAGAGAAGAAAACTGAGTCTTTTTGTGGTCTCTTCTTTGGGCAGTAATTTGTTGTAAAGCTGTAAATGTGTATTTGAAGGCAGCTTGTTCTTCGCATATTTTGTCAATGTTGCTATAAGCATAATATCATGATGTGTAAAGCCATACTCTAAAGCACTTTGTATCAAATAATAGGTATGCTTGTTTTGTGAATAAAAATGTACACTGCTTCCAGCAGGGTAGAGTTTTGCTGCTAATGCCAGATGATATTTATACTTATAATCAATGTTGAGATATTGATATGTTAAGTCAAATATTTTCTTACTGAGTAGATTCAAATTATTTGAAAACTGCTTATCTTGAATGTATGAATCTATAATATATCGTACTGAGGTATTGTAATTATGAGGAAACTTATGCTTTGAGTTTCTTAATAGGTCTGATAAATAAACACCTTCTCTTACACCGACACCACTTGTGACAATATTAGATACATTTATCTTTTTTAGAATTCTTTGGAGTATCAGTGTCCCAGGTTTTATGACATCAAATCTATTACTGTCGATGAAAAGATTCTTTAGTTCTTTATTACTTTTTGTTTTTAAAAGCTCTTCATTAAATTTTTTGAGTATCACAGCATTATATGCATAAGCATGCAACTTGTTAAGAGGATAGGCCTCACGCTTCATGATAGCACTCGATATTGCTCTAAATGTACCACCAATACCAATAAGTGTTTTGATTTTTTCAATAGGTAACAATTCTAATTGTTTATCAATGTATTTAATAGCGTCTTTGATGTTGAAAGTATCAAAATAAAGCTCTTTAAGACGTACTGTCCCAAGTTTTAGTGATAGAGGGTGCGAAACATTATTTTTGTCAATATAAGCGAGTTCAGTGGATCCACCTCCTATATCAATACTCAGTGCATTGCGTTGTTGTGGTAAAAGGTTCGCACAGGCAATAGCACCGAAGTAAGCTTCTTTCTCCCCACTGATTATTTTAATATTGAGCTTGAGATTTTGTTTTACTTTTAACAGAAACTCTTTTTTATTAGGTGCATCACGCAAAGCTGAAGTTGCTACACATAAAATTTTATTTGCTTTAAAAGAGCTGCTAATTTGTATAAAATCACTTAATGCATCAAAAGTTCTTTGCATAGGAATTTTCTGTAAATTCCCACTGTGTTTATAGGTATCTTCAGAAATTCTAACTTTTGATTTTGCTTCATGTAGGAGATGAAAAGCAAAACGGGAAACTTTTTCGTATATCACCATTCTAATTGAATTAGAACCAATGTCTATGACCGCAACACGCTTTGCCAACGGGCTACTCTTCTATCTCTAAATTTTTATATTTAAACTGAAGTTCGGCTATTGTTTCAACATTATCTTTATCTGGAACTATACAGTCAACTGGACAAACAGATATACATGCAGGTTCGTCATATATACCTACACATTCTGTACATCTATCAGGGTCAATATAGTAAATCGGATCACCTTCTTCTATTGCCAATGTAGGACATTCTTCTCTACATGCATCGCATGCGATACATTCATCATTAATTATTAGAGCCATATTCAAAAACCTTATATTTTGGACTTATTTTTTATCTGACGATTTATATCAAATTAAAGCTTTATTGTTTTTGAAATGTTATCGATTTCTTGGAATTATACAAGATAGTTTAGAATTGAGTTGTAAAGAGGCAATTGTTCCGTCAATACCATCTTCTCTATTTTTTATGGTGATTTTTGCACCTAGGGCATCGGCAGCACTTTTTGCTAAAAATAGACCAAGTCCAACACCTGATTTATTGCCTTGTCTTTTAAACGGTGCAAATAAATCAACTGCATCGTCAATTCCACACCCTTCATCTATGACTTCTATTAAAAGCCCTACATCATCTTGAGAACTTTTAAGTGTTACAGATTTGTCTTTAGGTGTAAATTTTAAGGCATTTTGCAAGAAGTTTTGAATAATCTGATTTAAAAGGCTTAACTGTAGTGTTGCCATAAATCCATCGGGTTTAAAATTCATATGAAGTTTCTTACCTTCATTTTTAGCAAGTAGTTCAAAATCATTCGCTTTTTGTTTTAAAAATATAATGACATCAACTTCTACTGGTTTATCAAGCTGTGCACCCTCTTGACGTCCGATATTGAGTATATTTGAAACAATGATGTTCATCTCATCAACTGTTTTGTTGGTTGTTTTAATCGCGTCTATGTACTCTTCAGGTGAACGTTTCTTTATAAGTGTTACTTGATTTTTAAGTTTGATAACTGCTAAAGGAGTTTTAAGCTCATGCGCCGTTCCGATAAAAAGTTCTTTTTGGTATTTTACAAAGTTCTGAATCCTTGAAATTAGGTGATTCAACGTTTCTCCTAAAGGTTCAAACTCTGTGGGAAGTTTTTGTATGTCGATTTCTTTTATTAAGTGTTCATTCATATTTGCTAGCTTTTTTGTCAATGTTTGTATTGGAGCAACCAACATTTTAGATAAAGCAATGGCGTAAACAATAACAAGTAAAATACCAGCTATATTAATGATAAAGATATACTTCTTTATTTTTTTCAGTAGTTGTTTTGTTGGGGTGATGTCTTTTTTGATTTTTAAGTAGCTTTTATTGTCAAGATTAAAAGGATAAATAAGTGTCAAATAAGTATGATCGTGTTCTGTTTTTTCATAAACATCCATCTGCGTATCAGGATTTTTCAAATAAATTATGCCGACATTTAAAGAAAAAAAGTTCTCAGGAATAGATTCATCAGATTTGAAAACCGATTTGTAAGTAGAAATATTTTTGGCATATTGAACGAGTTCTGATTTTTTATCATCATAAATTGATTTTTCTATATATAAATATAAGAGTGATGAAAAGATAATTATAAGAGTTACCGATGAAAATATCAGTTGTATTAAAAAACTTGTTCGTATACTTCGTTTAGAAAACATATAAAAC
>JALUBM010000189.1 GCA_027044845.1 Sulfurimonas sp. | reverse complement strand
TCACATTGTAATGCATTGTCATCCTTTAAAATTGTTCCTCTCGATATTTTAAATCTTTAGAAATTATATAAAATGTAGAGTTTTTAATATTTGACATATTATAGCACACTCCTATACCAAATGCAAACTTTCTCTCTACATGCAAAATATTTGCACCCTCACTCATATCTACATATATTAGTTTATTTTGTTCAATAAGCCTTGCATCTGTAACATTTATAAAATCAAGTTTTAATGTTATCCAGTCAAAAGCACGAGCCTTATCTTGTAGGGCAATTGTAAGTTTTATATGCGTAGGTGATATAACTTCTAAAGAACGTAATTCAGCATCTTTAAAGTTATTAAAACGTTGAAGGTCTATTGGCAACCTACACACTCCATACTTCTGTCTTCTACATCATTTGCCATCTCTGGTGATTGTGAACGGAGATAATAAGTAGATTTAAGTCCAAGTTTCCATGCAAGCATATAAATTTCATTGAGGTATCTTCCACTTGCTTTATCAAGAGTAATAAAAATATTAAGAGACTGTCCTTGATCTATCCATTTTTGTCTGATGGCAGCTGCTTTGATGAGAACTGTTTGGTTTAAATCATAGGCAGGTGTATAGTAACTCCATGTATCTGGTGAAAGATTTGGTACGACTACAGGAATGAGACCACTAAGATTTTCTTCTGACCATTTACGCTTAAATACAGGTTCGATTGCTTGTGTCGTACCCGTTAATATTGAAATAGATGATGTAGGTGCGACGGCCATCAAATAACCATTACGCATTCCTTGCTTTTTTACTTTTGTTCGTAATTCATTCCATTCATAAGTAGATGCGAAGAGTCCACCACGGTCAACAAGGTTGATAACTTCTGCATTCGCATGGTCTTGAGGAAAAATACCTCGACTCCATTTAGAACCTTCAAATTCAGGATAACTTCCTTTTTCAAGTGCTAGATCTGAAGAAGCAGAAATTGTATTATAACAAACAGATTCCATCACTTCATCTATTTTATCAAAGTGTTCTTGACTTCCCCACATTATGCTAGATTCTGCTAACATTTGTGCTTCACCCATAACGCCTAAACCGATAGAACGGCTTCGCATGTTAGTACGCTTTACTTTTTCAACTGGATAGAAGTTTAAGTCTATAACGTTATCAAGGCATCTTACTGCAGTTGGTACGATATGATCAATATCTTCTTTTGTATTAACACGTGAAAGGTTAATGGAAGCAAGATTACAAACAGCAGTAGCACCATTAATTTTTTCTTTTTCAACAACAAAAATTGGGAACCCTCCAAGTGAATCAAGGGCAGTTACTTTTTTAGCAGGTTTTGTTATGCCACTGTCAACTGTTACCATTTCTTCTTCTTCATAACTTATACTCTCTCCATTTTCAAAAATGAATTTGATTTTATAATGGTTTGGCTGTGTGTTTTGAAAGATTTCGGTACAAAGATTTGAACTACGAATGATTCCGTAATGGTCATTTGGGTTTGCACGGTTAGCATTGTCTTTAAAACAAAGAAAAGGTGAACCTGTTTCAAAATAAGAGGTTAGAATTTTTTTCCATAAATCTTTGGCTTTTACTTTTTCTTTTATGAGTGATTCATCTTGTTCTAATTCTAAATAACGTTTGTTAAATTCCTCACCATACATGTTAGTCAGTTCTCTTGTATCAAATGGGTCAAAAAGTGTCCAAATAGCATCTTCTTGTACTCTTTGCATAAACATATCATTAAGCCATAATGCAGGAAATAAATCATGTGCACGACGACGCTCTTCACCAGAGTTTTTCTTTAAATCTAAAAAGTCATTTATGTCTATATGCCATGGTTCTAAATAAACTGCGATAGCTCCTTTTCTCGTACCAAGCTGATCAACAGCAATAGCAATATCATTTGTTATTTTTAAGAAAGGAATAGTTCCTCCAGCTGCATTTTTATGCCCGTCAATAAAGGAACCCATTGAACGTACCTGTGTCCAGTCCCAGCCAATACCACCACCAAATTTAGATAGCATTGCCATCTCTTTGTAAGCATCAAATATACCTTCAATATTGTCAGATGCTGAACCAATGTAGCAAGAACTGAGTTGGTGTCTTGGTGTTCTGGCATTAGATAGTGTTGGTGTTGCAAGCATTACTTGGAATTTACTAATCATATTATAAAATTTAATTGCCCACTCTTGACGATTTTTTTCACGTTGAGCTAAAAACATAGATATTGCCATAAACATATGCTGAGGGAGTTCTATAGGATTAGAATTTTTGTCTTTAATCAAGTATCTGTCATAGAGTGTTTTTATACCAAGATAATTAAATTGTAAATCTCTCTCTGGTTTGATGTACTTTTCGAGTTCATCAAGGTCATACATTTCTTTTAGTCCCAAAAGTATTCGTCCCGATTTTTCACCTTTTTCAAAATATTTTTCAAGTTTACAGTAGCCAGTAAATCCATTTACCTGATGATAAAGATTGAAAAGAAAAAGACGAGAAGCAACAAATGTCCAGTTTGGTGCATCTATATCAATTTTATCAACAGCTGTTTTAATTAACGTTTCTTGTATCTCTTTTGATGTTATGCCATCACGAAAATGAATTTGAGCATCAACTTCTAATTCACTTTGGCTTACATTTGCCAAACCTTTTACAGCAGCAGAAGTATATTTTTGTATTTTAGAAATATCTAAAGGCTCTGTTCGGCCGTTTCTTTTTATAACTGTTATCATAACTGTCCTTACTTGTTAAAAACTCTGTTAAAAATTTTATCTACATTCTTTGTATAGTAGTCATAATTAAAACATTCACGTATTACTTCTTCACTGAGTGAATTTCTCAGTTCTTCATCTGCTAGTAGATGGTTTAGGTAAAGACTTTCGCCTTTTTCATTGACAGTAGGTTTTCCATGTTGTATTTCTTCCCATACTTTCATAGCATTTCTTTGTACAATTCTGTAAGCATCTTCTCGACTTACACCTTGAAGAGGAAGCTCAAGTAAAACACGTTGTGAAAAAACAAGTCCGCCTGTTAGGTTAAGGTTCTTCATCATATTTTCAGGATAAACAGTTAGGTTTGCGATAACGTTATTCATACGGTGAAGCATAAAATCACTTGTTACAAAAGCATCTGGAAGCCAGAAACGTTCAGTAGAGGAGTGGGAAATGTCACGCTCATGCCAAAGTGCTACATTTTCCATAGCAGGATTTGCGTAAGCTCTTATCATACGTGCCAAACCTGTTATATTTTCTGTAAGAATTGGGTTACGCTTATGTGGCATTGCAGAAGAACCTTTTTGTCCTTTTGCAAAATACTCTTCACACTCATATACTTCTGTTCTTTGCCAGTGACGAACCTGAACGGCAAATTTTTCAATAGAGCTTGCCATCAAAGCAAGAGATGTTGCAAGTCTTGCATATCTGTCTCTTTGAATTACTTGATTTGATACAGGTGCAGGTTTAAGCCGAAGTTCTTGACATGTATATTCTTCTAATTCTAATGGAGCATGTGCAAAGTTACCCATAGCACCACTTACTTGCCCGACTGCTATAACATCCATAGTCTCTTCAAGATTTTTTAAATGACGTGCCATTTCATCATACCAAACAGCCAATACCAAGCCAAATGTTATAGGCTCTCCATGAATACCATGTGAACGTCCAACCATCAGGGTCATTTTATGTTCCATTGCACGTTTTTTGATAGATTTCATAATCATTTTTACATCTTTAATGATAAGTGAGAGAGAATCTTTCATTTGAAGTGCCACAGCAGTATCAATAGTATCTGAAGATGTCATACCATAATGGAACCATCTACTTTCTTCACCCAAAGATTCTGAAACAGATGTTGTAAATGCAATTAAATCATGGCGAGTCACTGCTTCTATTTCATCAATGCGTTTAATATCAAACTTTGCATGTTTAACTATTTTATCTGCATCATCTTGTGGAATCTTTCCTAGTTTTGCCCAAGCTTTAACCACGGCTTTTTCAACATCTAACCAAGCTTGATATTTTGCTTGATATGTCCATTTTGATGCCATCTCTTCTCGTGAATATCTATCTACCATTTTGGATTCCTTATGAGTATGTTTTATGCTAAAATTCGCATAATAAGTAATTTATTTTACTCAATTATTCATTAAAGAGGATTGAAATTTTGCCATTTGTTAGAAAGAGAATGTTCGCATTAAAAAAACAAAAAGCTTTTTTATATTTAATAAAAGAACTTGGATTTACACAAAAAGAGGCACAACGCCTTATTGCTAAAGGAAGACTTTTTGTCAATGGTGAGGCTATGACAAAAACTGCTGGTGAGATTGAGGGTGAATTTGAATTTATCTATTTTGAACCTATTACAAAAGGTCTTCAAGCTACATTTGAAGAAAAAGAATTTGTAGTTTTTGACAAGCCAAGTGGTGTTTTAATTCATCCTCAAAATAGAAATACCCCCTACTCTCTGATAGATGAACTAAAGTATCAATATGGACGCGATGCAAATATAGCACATAGAATAGATCAAGAGACAAGTGGACTTGTTTTATGTGCTAGGAATAAACAAAGTGAACGTGATATTAAAATGATGTTTGAACTAAGAGATATGAAAAAAAAGTATTTGGCATTTGTGCATGGCAAATTTGAAAAAGAACTCACAGTTGAGGCACCCTTACTTAGGGCAGAGGATAAAAGTGCTATTGTTCGTATGGTAGTGAAAGTTGATGAAAAAGGAAAAGCTTCTAAAACAAATTTTAAAGCTTTAAAATATTTTCCAGATTTAGATATGTCGCTTGTAGAGTGTTCCCCTTATACAGGGAGACAACATCAAATACGTGTGCATTTGTTTCACGTGAAACATCCAATAGTTGGTGATCCAATTTATGGACAGAATGAAAAGGATATAGTCAAATTTTTAGACAAAGAATTATCTAAGGAAGAAAGAATACGAAAGAGTGGTGCTTTTCGCCTTTTACTTCATGCCAATGAATTAGAATTTGAATTGTATAACAAAAGATATGTGATTAAGAGTAAGGTAGATTTTTTACAAACATGTTTAAAAAG
>JALUBM010000188.1 GCA_027044845.1 Sulfurimonas sp. | reverse complement strand
ATTTTATTACTGCTTTTAAAGAAAAATATCCAAAATCTAAATTAAATATTGAATTGTTAAAAAAAGGTTCTCTTTCTATATGGAGACCTTCAATGATTGTAAAATCAATTTTAGATTGATACTTTAACCTCCATTATAGCTCTCCTAAAGTATAATTAGCGAATTTTTAAAATTATATAGTATTTATAGGAGATTTTTCATGCAAATTAGTGGCGCACAAATGGTCATTGAATCTTTAATTGCAGAAGGTGTAGAAACAGTTTTTGGCTACCCAGGCGGAGCAATTATGAATGTCTATGACGAAATCTATAAACAAGATAAATTTCAGCATATATTAACTCGTCATGAGCAAGCTGCAGTGCATGCAGCAGAGGGTTACTCCAAAGTTAGCGGAAAAGTCGGTGTATCTATGATAACAAGTGGTCCAGGCTTTACAAACGCAGTAACTGGTTTGGCAGATGCTTACATGGATTCTATTCCTCTTGTTGTAATTTCAGGGCAGGTTCCTATGAGTTTAATCGGAACAGATGCTTTTCAAGAAATAGATGCAGTAGGAATTAGCCGTTCGTGTACAAAACATAATTATCTTGTAACTGATGCAAAAGATTTACCGCGTATACTCAAAGAGGCTTTTTATATAGCGAGAACTGGGCGTCCAGGTCCTGTACATGTAGATATTCCAAAAGATGTTACAGCACAAATTGCAGAATTTAATTATGATATTGAACTTAATTTAGAAACATATAAACCGCATGTTAAGGGAAATCCTCGCCAAATTAAAAAAGCAATGGAAGCAATAGCAAATGCAAAACGTCCACTTTTTTATCTTGGTGGCGGAATAATTAATGCAAATGCAGCGTATGAAGTAAGAGATTTAGTACATACTACGGGTATTCCTGCAGTTGAGACATTTATGGCACGTGGAACACTTTCATGTGATGATAAATTGCTTGTAGGTATGCTTGGAATGCACGGAAGCTATGCAGCAAATATGGCAATGAGTGAAACAGATTTAGTTATAGCACTTGGCGCAAGATTTGATGACCGTGTAACTGGAAAATTAAGTGAATTTGCAAAAAATGCAGGTGTTATACATGTAGATATTGATCCAGCAAGTATTTCTAAGCTTGTCAATGCAAATTATCCAATTGTAGGTGATATAAAAAATGTTGTAACAGAAATGTTAAAACTTGTTTCTATGGTAGAGAGTGAGAACTATGAACCATGGAGAGAAACAATAGAAAATTTTGCAGAGTTACATCCTCTTACGTTTCATGAAGATACGCCAAATATTAAGCCGCAGTGGGTTATAAAACGCGTAGGTGAACTACTTGGTGATAATGCAAATATTTCAACAGATGTTGGACAACACCAAATGTGGACTGCACAATTTTACCCATTTACAAGACCTCGTCAGTTTATAAGTTCTGGTGGTCTTGGAACAATGGGATTTGGTTTTCCTGCTGCTATGGGTGTCAAAGCTGCAGTACCTGAAAAGATAAGTGTCAATTTTACTGGTGATGGTTCTATTTTAATGAATTGTCAAGAGCTGATGACTGCAGTTGAAAAAAAATTACCAGTCATAAATATAATACTCAATAACAATTTTCTAGGAATGGTTCGTCAATGGCAAACGCTTTTTTATAACAAGCGTCACAGTGAGACAGACCTTTCTGTACAACCAGATTTTGTAAAACTTGCTGAGGCTTTTGGTGGAATAGGCTATAGAGTTACAACAAAAAAAGAATTTGACGCAGCATTAAAAGATGCGATTGAAAAAAATATAGTTGCATTTATTGAAGTGAAAGTTGAAAGATTTGAAAATGTGATGCCTATGGTTCCATCTGGTGGAAGCTTATTTAACATGATGTTATTAGAGAAAAAGGAGAGTGAATAATGAAGGACAATAACGAAAGAAGAGTAGTTTCAGTTATCGTTGTAAACGAAGCGAGTGTTCTATCTCGTATTACCGACCTTTTCTCAGGACGTGGTTATAATATTACTTCTTTAACTGTTGCTCCGATTCCTGAGAGTAAGTATTCTCGTTTAACAATTGTTACATCAGGTTCGGTACGTGTCATAGAGCAGATTACAAAACAGCTTCATAAGCTTATTCCTGTTTTGCGTGTGTATGAACATGCAGATTTAGTTGAAAAAGAGATGGCTCTTGTAAAGTTTCCTATAACTGAAAATATTAGCGATATTAGTGCAATTTGCAATGCTTATAATGGTAAAATAGTGAATGTTGGTCATGATGTCATAATCACAATGGTTACGGATGAATCTAAAAGAGTTGATCACTATCTTGAAGCGATTAAAAAATACAATCCTAAAGAAATCGCAAGAAGTGGCGCTGTTGCGTTGGAGAGATAAAAAGATGAAGTTAAGTAAAATAGTTTCATTCTTAGAGTGTGATTTTCAAGGTAACGATATTGAAATTGTAGGAATAAATACACTTAAAAGTGCAAAAGAGGATGAAATCTCTTTTGTTTCCAATTCTAAATATGTTAAATATCTTGAAAATACAAAAGCTGCGGCAGTTATAATCTCTGAGAATTTGGCCTCTAAACTTCCTACAGATTGTATTCCTCTTGTTACAAAAAATCCTTACTGGTCTATGGCTGAACTTTCAAAATATTTTGCACCGCCAATAGAAGATGATACACTAGCTACTCCACAAATAGGAAAAAATTGCAGTATATCTCCTAAAGCTGAAATAGCAAATGGTGCTGTTATCGGTGAAAATTGCACCATTTTGGCACATGTATATATTGGTGCGAAAGCAGTCATAGGACATGATACTATCTTGTACCCTAGTGTAACGATTTATAGAGATTGTCTAGTTGGGAATAACTGTATAATTCATGCAAATACTGTTGTGGGTTCAGATGGATTTGGATTTGCTACAAATGAAAAAGGTGAACATAAAAAGATTTACCAAAATGGAAAAGTGGTGATTGAAGATGAAGTTGAAATAGGAAGTAATGTTAGTATTGACAGAGCGGTGTTTGGTTCCACTTTGATTAAAAAAGGTACTCGTATAGACAATCTTGTACAAATCGGTCATAACTGTGAGATAGGCGAATACAGTGTATTAGTTTCACAAGTCGGTATTGCCGGTTCTTCCAAACTTGGCAGAAATGTTGTTATGGGTGGTCAATCAGCAACGGCAGGGCATATTGAAATTGCACCATTTTCTACCTTTGCAGCACGAAGTGGTATAACAAATTCTATAAAAGAATCGGGCAAGACATATGCGGGGTTTCCTCTTATGGGACATAGACAATGGCTTAAACTTCAGGCAAAACTTGCTAGACTTCTTAAGTGAAAATATATTAAGGAGTGACTATGTCAAAAACAATTGCATTAAGCGGAACAAAAAACGGTGTTATATCTATAACAAAAATTAATGAACCTTATGGTTCTGGAAGCGGTACTGTCGCTAGTATAGGAATTTCACTCTCAGGTGAAGCAGAAAGTCCAGAATGGAAAGTACATATTCCACTGGAAAATTTAGATGAGGTTATTAAAACTTTATCAGAATTAAAGTAGGGTAAAACCTACTTTAATTTGAACTCTTGAACAAATTCATCAATTCTTTTGATACCTTTTCGTATAGTAGTTATACCAGTAGCAAAGCTAAACCTAAAATAACCTTCACTTCCAAAACCGACACCTGGAACAACAGCAACGCCTTTAGAAGCTAGGAGTTCTTTTGCAAATGCCATTGAATCATTACTGATTTGTTGAATATTAACAAAAAGATAGAAAGCACCATCAGGCTTTAAAACACTTAAACCATCTATGTCATTGAAAAGTTTTACTGCCTCATCACGGCGTTTGATAAATTCTTTTCTCATCATTTCTATATCTTTATCGGCACTACCGTCAAGCCCTGTAATGGCAGTATATTGTGTCATTGTGTTTATATTAGAAGTACTCTGAGACTGTAATTTTTTTGCTGCTTTTATTATTTTGGTGTGATGTGCGGCCATATATCCAAATCTCCAACCTGTCATAGCAACTGATTTGCTTAAGCCATTAATGGTGATAGTCCTTTTGAACATATCGTCACTGACTGCGGCAGCCGAAGTAAATTTACCATCATAAATTAGCTTTTCATACATTTCATCACTTGCAACTAAAACATCTGTTCCTTTAAGTACTTCAGCTAAAGCAGTAAGTTCCTCTTTTGAATAGACGGCACCAGTAGGATTAGAGGGTGTTGTTAAAATAAGCATTTTTGTTTTTGGTGTCAAAGCATTTTGTAACTGCTCAGGCGTTATTTTAAACTCTGTTTTATCATTTGTAGGTATTTCTACAACTGTTCCGTCAAGATATTTTACAAGTTCAGGATAAGTAACCCAATAAGGTGCGGGAACAATTACTTCATCACCTTTTTCTATTGTTGCTGAAAAGAGATTAAATAAGGAGTGTTTAGCCCCATTACTAACAATAATTTGGTCAAGCTCATATGTTAGCTCATTATCTCTTTTGAATTTAGCTGCTATAGCTTCTTTAAGAGCAGGAATTCCATCAACGGCAGTATATTTTGTATAACCGCTGTTTATTGCATTTATTGCAGCATTTTTAATGACTTTTGGTGTATCAAAATCTGGTTCACCAGCTGAAAAGCTAAGAATATCCTTTCCATCAGCTTTTAACTCTTGTGCAAGGGCAGTAATTGCCATTGTGATTGATTCAGATAGTTTATCTATGCGTTTTGCTAGCATTTAAACCCTTTAATAATATATTTGAAGAATTATACTAAAAATTTTATGTATATTAGTTGAGAAATCAATGAAAAAATTAATTTTTCATTGATTTTATGAAAGATTCGTAGATATGTTCAAGTTTAAGATCTTGATCCAATAGGTCTTTATTTTCTTTGACCAAGATATGTTCTAATATTGCAACCCGTTTAAGCATATACTCAAACATCTCTTTGTTAATATCAGGAAGCATATTATGCATAAAAGGATCTTTACATCTTCCTTTTTCAATAATATGTGCAGGAATCCCGACAGCAGTAGAACAATCGGGAACTTCTTTTACAACAACTGAATTT
>JALUBM010000187.1 GCA_027044845.1 Sulfurimonas sp. | reverse complement strand
AACGTTACTATTCTTATGAAAATTTTAAAAATGATACATGTAAACTTATAAGTGAAGTCAAAAATTTTGAACCTGAGGCTATAATTACTGTTGCAAGAGGTGGATTGAGCCTGTCACATTGTATGGCGGAGGGCTTAAATATTAGGGATGTACAAAGCATACGTACAGAACTTTATGATAAAGAGTGTAAAAGAGAAAAGTTATCACTTTTTGGAAAATGCAGTTTAGAAAATATCAAAAGAGTGCTTGTTGTAGATGACATAGCAGACAGTGGTGAAACACTTTTTTTTATTATGGAATATCTGAAAAAAACTTTTCCCCAGATAGAGTTTAAATCATCGACACTTTTTTACAAAAGAACTTCCATCTATAAACCAGATTTTTGGATTAATGAAGCAGATACATGGATAGAATTCTTTTGGGAAAAAGATTTTCTTTAGTGATGTTTACTGTGCTGTTGTGTAAAATCTGTCAGACATCTAGTTCTTAGCCTTTTACTTTTTTAATCGTTTCATAGGCTTGATTTATCTCCTGTGTTTTTACTGTTGCTTCTTTGATGTAATCTTCACTTTTGCCTTGAGATTTAATAATATCAGGATGATATTGTCGTACTAGTTTTCTGTAAGCTTTTTTGATGGTGTTCATGTCATCATCTCGCTTCACACCTAAGGTTTTATAGGCATCATCAAGAGTGTTTTTCGGATGCCCGTTTTTCATCATTGTTTCAAACTGGTCAAATATCGCATGGTATTTTGCAGGGTCAAATTCAAAAGCTTCTGCAATGAGAGCAAGAATATTTTCTTCACTTTTTGTTACTTCACCGTCTGCAAATGCAAGTTGAATTAAAAACTGCATAAACTGCTCTTGTTGTGCTTGATCATTTTTTAATGCATGACCTAATGCATGGGCAATCTGTGTAGTATTGTCAAGTCGTTCTTTTTCTTCGTTGAAAATACGCTTGAGTAGCTCTTTTGTCTTTTTTGGTTCAGGAAATATTTTTGCTATGTCATCAAACATAATGCCGACAAGCTGTGCTTCAAGTGCATCGACATGTCCATCAGCCTTTGCTACTTTAGCGACAAGCGCTACAAAAAGACCTAGGTCACTGTCTTTCAGTGATTCATAGGAAACAGAAAAATCTTTAAATGCTTTTTGTGAATACTGTGCCGTGTATCTACCGTAACTTTTAAAAATGTAGTAAAATACAGCACCAAGTAGTGCAAAAAGTATAATATTGCTCATAAATATCCTTTTTTGTGAGTTTGTAATAATGCGCTTAACGGAGTATTCTTTTGTAAATCAAATACAAGATTGTGTTTATACTTTTTAAGGGTAGAAATCTTGTCAATACTTAATTTTTTATCTTGAGCGTCTATTGTATCATTTAGCTTTTTTGCTACATCATAATAATTATGTGCTTGACTTACATTTATTTTGAGTGCCTTATCTATTTTTTTTATCTCTTTTGTCATCGTTTGTTGGGGTGCGGTTGTGAGTTTTTTGCTAGATTCTTTCATATAATTGTGATTGCCACTTTTTTGTTGTGTATTTCCATATTTTAGTATTGCTTCTACAGAGGGTGCACCAGTATTATGACCATATTCTTTGAGAAGTTCTATGCCTTTTAAATCATCACCTTTGTGTAGCCCAATACCTTCAAGAGCTTTAGTAAATAAAGAGGTGGATACACCACTAACCTGAGATTTTTGATATAAATCATCAAAATGTTTTAAAGCTGTTTGAAATTTTGTAGAATTAGCATTGGATACAGATGTCTGTTTTGTTA
The DNA here is from genome assembly GCA_027044845.1 of Sulfurimonas sp. Classification (GTDB taxonomy): domain Bacteria; phylum Campylobacterota; class Campylobacteria; order Campylobacterales; family Sulfurimonadaceae; genus Sulfurimonas. The sequence goes on along the minus strand of JALUBM010000187.1, from coordinate 3,299 downwards.
CACTAATATCTGTTACGTTGTTTTGTATCTGCATTATTTTCCTCTTTTAAATAATAGATACAAGCATTTTTTATACCAATTAGTATTAGTCTGAAATTTATTTAAAAGTTTGCAGCAATTCCCCATGAAAAGTTAGGAATGCTTATTTTTATGGTATCAAATAGTTGTCTTAACATAGTATAATTGAGTGAAGCAATAGCAAAAGTTTTTTTTGATGATAAAGTAAGCGTTGTGAGCTCTTTATCCTTAATGTAAGTAAAATTCACTTCTTGTAAGAGTTCTTTTTCTTTAGCAAAAAGTTCTAAGTCTTCATGATTTGTTTGTTGTAGAGTATCATTTTCATCTTTTTGTGCATCATAAACTATTTCTACTACTTCTTCTTTGTTATCCCAATAATGATGTATCATAAATTCTTCCACTGTTGGGAGTAGTTTTAAAATAAAACTTCTTGTTATCATGAAATCTATCCTGTTGTATATATCTTCATAGTTTATAACAAGTATAATTCTGTCTTCAATTTCATCATAGACAGGGGTAAAAGTGTTAGCCATGATTTTTTTCATTGTTTTAACTTTGATTTTCATATAGTATAAGGATGGTGCCGACACGAGGATTTGAACCCCGGGCCTGCTGATTACAAATCAGCTGCTCTAGCCAACTGAGCTATGTCGGCAAATAATTAAAGAAGTGCAATTTTATCTAAAAAAGCTTAAATTAATATTTATTTTACAAAGTTAAAATAACTATGGTACTAATTATTTTATATATAAATAGTGTCAGAGTGAATTAATGAAAATTAAAGTTATATTGCAATACAATGTCATTGAAAATAAATTAAGGAATCTGCTTGGCACGTAAAACTAGGGTTTTTGTAAAAAACTTATCGCAGCATGTTATTTTAAAAAGCATAAGTAACATTATACTTTTTAAAGAGACGCAAGATTATTTAACTTTTAAAGAGATACTTAAAGAGTTACTGAGCAGTCATGAAATCGATTTACATGCGTATGTCTTAATGCCACGATATTTTGAATTTATTGCAACTCCAATGCATACGGATGCTTTGCCCAAATTCATGCAGAGTTTGGGGCGTAAATATGTAGGGTATTATAATAAAAAGTATCATCGTAGTGGTACATTGTGGGAAGGGAGGTATAAAGCATCTTTGGTTGAGGATGCGGAGTACCTTTTTTATGTTATGTCCTATATTGAAAGATTGGCATCTAAAGATTACATGTATAGCAGCATAAGAAAAAACCTTTATGCTAAAAAAGATGATATTGTTTCATTTCATAAACTTTATAAAGAATTAGCATATACAGATATACAACGAGTGCAAAGGTATGCGAAATTTTTCAATGAAGCTCATGACAAAGATGATTTTATTCAGCATTCTCTTTTAAAACAGCATATTACAGGAACGCCAAAATTTATTGCATATTTAGAAAAATTAGTTGGTATGACACTTTCGTCTCGTGGCAGAGGTCGTCCAAAAAAACAAACCAAAAAACAAAGGAAAAAAATGTATCAAAATTTAGTAGTATTAGATAAAGAACAACACAAAGATTTAAAATTGAGCCCTCTTCAAGATCTCTCTTTCGCAAAGAATACGGCATTTTTGCCAGTTGTAGCAAATGAAGTGGCTTTAGTCGGTGCAGCTTTCCCTGTAGTATTTACAGCAGATGAAACACCATCGTTGGTGACACTCGTTTCTCTCGGTGGTGAGAGCCTTGCAATTAATGCAGAAGGAAAATGGATAGTATCTTATGTCCCTTCTTACTTAAGGAAATATCCTTTTTCTTTGGCAGGTACACAAGAAAATCCAGATCAAAAAGTAGTTTTAATAGATGAAAAAGCTCCTGTTTTTTCTAAAAGTAAAGGAAAGCAACTTTTTAAGAAGGATGGTTCACAGTCTGAAATACTTTCAAATGCTATTCAATTTTTAACAGCACATGAAAATGAAGCAGTTGTAACAAATAATGTGGCAAAAGTGATTGCAGAGAGTGGAATTTTAGAAGAGAGAGAAATTTCTGTCGGTGAAGGTGATGAAAAAAAAGTCCTTGTAAATGGTTTTAAAGTTGTAAACCGTGAAAAACTTAATGCTTTAAGTGACGATGTATTAGCAGATTGGGTGAGAAAAGGCATTATAACATTGATAGATGCACATATAAAATCACTTGATAATATTCAAACACTTTTTAATATAGCACATCAAAGACAAAACTAAATTTAGGATAAATAGATGAATAAACAATTAAAACATGGTGTAGGGCAAACCAGACTTGAAAAAGTGCTCAAAGATACTAAAAAATCATTTATGTATGTTGGTTTTTTTAGTTTTTTTGTAAACATACTTATGTTAGTTCCTTCTATCTATATGCTTCAAGTGTATGATAGAGTTATGGCAAGTAGAAGTATTGAAACATTGGTTTTGCTGACAATAATCATTGTTTTTTTGTTTTTTACGATGGGAACTTTAGAAGTTATACGCTCCCGTATTCTTGTAAGAATAGGAAATAAAATGGATGTTGCATTAAATGGTTATCTCTTTGATGTAATTTTTAATCAGGCAAGACTTAATCCTGCTGGTGCATCATCTATGCCAATTACAGATTTAATAAAAATTAGACAGTATATGACGGGTAATGGTGTTTTTGCACTTTTTGATTCTCCTTGGTTCCCTGTTTATCTCTTTGTTATGTACCTTTTTAGCCCTTGGTTTGCTGCATTTACTATTTTTGCAGCTTTAGTTATTATGACTATTACCATCATTAATGAAAAAACAACAAAGAAAGATTTAGCAGGTGCTAATAAAATGAATAATATCTCTATGCAATACCTCAATAGAAACTTACAAAATGCAGAGGTTATTCATGCCATGGGAATGAATGAAAATATAAAAAATCAATGGCTGAAAAAACATCACGGTTTTTTATCTGCACAAGCAGGTGCTAGTGATAAAGCGGGTAGATGGGCAAATATGAGTAAAACCCTCAGACAGCTTTTTCAATCACTAACATATGGTATTGGAGCCTATCTTGCTATTGGAGGATTTATATCACCAGGTGTTATTATTGCTGGGGCTGTTTTAATGGGTAGAGCGTTGCAACCACTTGATTTACTTACAAATAGTTGGAAAGGCTTTGCAGATGCAAAAGAGGCATATAAAAGACTCAATACTCTTTTAAAGCAAATTCCAGAATTACCCCAAACAATGCAGTTGCCTGCTCCTAAAGGTGAAATAAGAGTAGAAAATATTGTAGTAGCTCCACCAAATTCCAAAGCTGCAACATTAAAAG
>JALUBM010000186.1 GCA_027044845.1 Sulfurimonas sp. | reverse complement strand
TATCATATTATAATCCTAATAATTTATAAATCATTTTAGCCGCAAGTAATAATAACACTACGGCAATAAGTTTTTTAACCTGTGCAGGCGTCAAGCGATAATGCATAATAAAATCACCCACATATCCACCGATAATCGCCGCCACCGTTACCACACCAAGAAGCACCCAGTCCATATTAACAAATGAAAGATACGTAGCAAATGCCCCAAGTGTCGAAAACGGGATAACAAAACTAATGGCATAAGCCGCCTTCTTTGCATCAAATCCAAGCAAAATAAGCAGCGGCATAATGAGAGAACCACCACCGACTCCGATAGTTCCAGAAATTAATCCGACAACCGCACCGATTACATACAGCACCCATGCTTTGTTATAGACTACTTTTTGTTCACGGTTACTAAAAAGCAAAAGCAAAGCACTCGTCAGTAAGAATACCACAAGTATCCACTCCACTATCTCTTTTTGCACATACTGACTCATCCATGCACCAATAGGCGTTGCAATCATAATTGAAACAATAAGTGGAATAGCAAATTTAATATCTAAAACCCCGCGAAAAAAGTTCATAAATGAAGCGGTAATTGTGGAAGCAGAGTTAATGAAGAGTCCGATAGCTTTTGCCAGATTTATAGGCATTCCCATCATAGAAAAGATGGGCACAAGCCCAATGGCCGAACCGACGCCACCCATAGAAAAGAGGGTAGAGAGTCCCAAAGTTAAAAAGAAGTAAATCGCATAATGTATAAGTTCAGGACTCATCAATCATCCTTTAAATTTTTATTTTTTTTGCCATGCCACCTTTTAGGCTGTCCATAAGTCCCAAGAGTCCGCCACTAAGATATTTTACTTCAAACCCTTGTGTTACCAGCCATGTTCGTGCCATGTTTGAGCGGTCTGCTTTTGGGCAAGCAACGACTATAAGTTTATCTTTTGGCAGTTCATTTAAACGTTCAGGCAATTCATTTGCAGGAATTTTCAGCCCAAAATTTACCTGCCAGACCTTCGTCTCTAGCGGTACACGAATATCGACAAGTTCACATTTGCTTTCATTGTAAAGTTCAATAAATTCATCAATCTCTATACGCATATTTTTCATTTCACTCGGAATAACATTTTTTATAAATTCACTCATTACTTATCCTTAATTTTATTCATATAATCTCTCGCTTTATCTCCACGAAGATAATCTACTACTTTTAGCATTCCATCATTTAAATAACGGGCATTAAATCCATTCAATTTCAAATAAAGTCGTGCTATTTCTGCTCTGTCATAATGCGGACACATCGTCACAATCGTCTTATTTTTATCTATTTCAGAGAGTCTCTCTGGCAGTTCATTGAGTGGAATATGGTCTCCAAAACCGATATGCCATGCCTCATACTCTTCATTAAAACGAATATCAATAAGTTGTGCTTCTCCTTTAGCATAAAGCTCAAAAAGTTCAGGCATTTGTATCTTCATATCTTTACGTTCTTGATAATCAAATGTTCTCAAATATGCATCAAATACTTCTGTTTTTGTTGACATAATTCGCTCCTCTTTACGCGTTATTGTCTAAAATAATTGTTTCATAGAACGGCTCAACAGGACCTTCTACGATATAAGGGAAAATTTTCATAACATCAGCTCTAAAACGTGGGTCAATGTGAGAGTTTTCATGGTCATACAGACTCTCCCAAACTCCATGGAACAAGTAATGTGTTTTGTCATTTCCATCAGAAAAAGCACTCTGTAAAATTTCTGTAGAGACTGCTTTTCTGTAATGCAGGTTTTGATAAGAACCTGGTATGCCCACAGGAAATTTTGGATTATAATCAAAATCGCCTTTTGCAGGGCGGAAAGTATTTTGTGCCACTTTTAGCAAGGATGTACTTTTTTTGTTAAAAACTGCTGTATCTTTTGTGAAAATACCAACATGATTATTTACTGTTAGGTATCTATTTGTTATCTTATCTTTTTGATTTCTCAAAAATTTTGTAATTTCCTCTTGAGAAGTATAAATATGCTCTCTATCACCAGCCGATACGGTTTTATATACACCTTCATGATAATTTTTACTCAGCACTCCATATTTTGAAATCACTTTTGCAAACCATTTTGTCGTATTTGAAGCCATCAGATCATGGTAATTTTCAAAACGAACAAAAAGTGAATAAAACAGAGGCATACTCCCCTCTTTGCTTGCATCAAAATATGCAGAGCTTAAAACACCTTTTAAAGCTGTAGGATAATTATGTACCATTGTAGAATCACCCACCATATTTTTAAGACTTAAAGACAAAAAGCCTTTTTTATTATGGAGTGTTTTTGCATATTTGTTTACATGTAAGAGCATATCATCTTTAAATTTTTCTATAATTCTAAATTCAAAATAAAGCGTTACCGCACCTGATGGTATCTTTTCACCTTTTGCAGGTTTTACCATACTCGCACTCACCATTGAAGGCATCATAGCCATAGAACCCGCTGCTAAAGCAGCACCTTTTAAAAAATTACGTCTTTGCATATTTAATCCTTTTAACTAACTAGATAATTAATTATAGCGAATAGAAAATTAATATTTTCTAAAACCTATAACTATATTCAAAACCTCCAATTATATTAATGGTATGGTCTTCTTGTATATAAGGTGTTGGAATTTCATAAAAAAGTCTAAATTTATGCTGGTTATAATAAATACTGCCAGAGAGATGCACTAATGCATTTAAAATATTTTTATGGACTGCATAACCGTTATTGTCTGCTCTATCAAGTATAGCCGAATATGCCAATACTTTTGTTTCAAGACCTGTGCTTGCCGACCAGCCAAAACCATGTTTTATACTATCTACACCAAGTAAACTCGCTTCACCCTTTAAGTAAGGGTAATGTGCATTAAAATTTTGCACGTAATTTTGTCCGATGCGAATGGCACTTCCTGCAAAGGCAGAAACATTAAAATTACCCAAAGTAACACCATAATGATTAAACCAATCGGCTTGCAAAGTATCCCCTACATTTCCCTGCCATGATTTCATACCATGTTGGAGTAAAAGGTTCAGTGTGTATCGTGTACTTAGCTGTGTGTCCCAACCTTGAGGCTGTTCATTTCCTATCACTTTATGAAATGTTTTTTGGACAAATTCAGCACCGGAGTATTTTCCCATGATTCCAGCCTCTACGCTATACTCAGTAAAACTTTTTTCATCCCACTTAAACAAAAAGCCTGATAAAGCAAGATACCCCGCATATGAAAAATCATTATATTGTGGAGTTGCAAGCTGTGTATTTTCAGGTGTCACAATAGTTTGTTCAAGACTGAAACCTGTATTGTAATGCTTGGAACTATCAAGGGGCAATGAAATATACTGTGCTAACGACAGCAGCATATTTGTATAGTTATTTTTTTTCTCTTTCCCATCTTCAAGCCAGCTTAAAACAGCACCATTTGTAAAATGCCCGTCACTTCCTGCAAAAAAATCATTATAAAACGTAAATGAGACACTATCTGCTTCTAAAGACAAAGCAAAGAACAATGTGCCTACCAGTAATTTCTTCTTCATATCTATCCCCTTTATATGTTATGCAATTATTTGTTTATTATCATCTCGTTCATATTCACATTGAAAAGTCGTATGTTCTATGTCAAAAGTGTCATGCAGCTTTTTCTCAAGTCTTTCTATAACAGTATTTGATGCAGAAAGTGTTACATCCTCATTAAAATCCAAATGTGCCTCAAGATGAATCTGGTTGTCATCGAGTTGCCATACGTGAATATGATGCACATTTTTTATTTCATGTTCTTCTTCTATTATCTTTACAACCGCTTCAATATCAATCCCTTTAGGCGTAAACTGCATCAGTATTGCACTGCTCTCTCTTACAAGCCCAAACGATGCCCAAATAAGATAAAGAGCTATCAAAGCAGATATAAGAGGGTCAATCCAAAAAAGCCCGAAGTAGTACATCAAAACACCACCGCCGACAACCGCAACAGATGTCATCACATCAGTCAAAAGATGCAAGTACGCTGCTTTTATATTCATATTGTCATGTGAATCATCTTTTATAAGCAATACACTCGCAGCATTAAGTACAATGCTGAGTGTTCCAAGTCCAATCACCCAGATAGAGTTAATCGGCTCAGGATGATAAAATTTATGAAAAGCCTCTACGATTAAAAATATTGCAATTCCAATCAGAACAGAAGCATTAAAAAGTGCCGCTAAAATCTCTGCACGTTTATACCCAAATGTTTTAGATTCATTATTTGGACGGGTTGCAAGTCTATTAGCAAAGTAGGCAATAAAAAGAGCCAATACATCGCTAAAATTATGCATAGCATCACTCAGAAGTGCAAGGGAACCGGAATAGATTCCTCCTACAATTTGTGAAACTGTGATAATAATATTTAAAATAATGGTAATAAAAAGATTTTTACCACTTACCTCGTGATGATGATGTTCACTCATAATTTTCTCCTAATTTAACTAACTAACTAACTGGTTAATTATAACTTTTCTAGTTTTAATTTTTGTTGAAAGAGTGTATGAATTTCTTTTTTAGGTAAGATGCCAACATGTCTGTAAATTTCGTAACCTTTATTGTCGAGAATTATCTGTGTCGGAATCATTTGCACTCTGAGTCTGTAAGCCGCATTTCTTTCTTTATGCACATTTACAAAGTAAATAGGATACTCTGGATGTTGCTGTTTAATTTTGTAAAGTAATCTACCCATTTTTTGACAGCTGTGGCAACTATCAGAACCAACTTCTATAAAAGTTTTTTTATGTTTAGTTATTTGCTGTAATACCTGTGTAAACTTGGTTTCTTTAAGCATTGCTTCTTCTGCAAATAAAGTTACTGAAAGTAATACTCCTAAAATTAATACGATTTTTTTCATTTTCTCTCCCTATTTTAAAATTGTAAATACGCTTCATAAAAGAAGTATACTCCAAAGCCGACTAGCAACAAGGCAAATCCTTTATTGACAACGTTCGATATTTTTGCCACTGTTTTGCTTGAGACTATACTTTGTGCAAATCCGACAGAAACACCTGCTAAAAGCAATAACAGCGAATGCCCAAGTGCAAATACCAAAATAAGTGAATACGCATAGACATATCCGCTCTCTCCAGCTAAGGATATGATAGCAAAAAGCGGTGCCGAGGCACA
>JALUBM010000185.1 GCA_027044845.1 Sulfurimonas sp. | reverse complement strand
GAGTATGATTTGTCTGTTATACCTGTTATAAATAATGAAGGTATTTTAGTTGGACGTATTACATCCGATGATATTTATGATATTATTAATGAACATGCAACCGAACAAATGTATAATCTTGCTGGTGTTGATGATGAAGCAGAAGAAGATGAAGATGTTTTAAAAGCTACCCAAAAGCGTGCTATATGGCTTGGTATTAACCTTTTGACGGCTATTGCAGCTTCATTGGTTATTGGTCTGTTTGAAGATACCATTAACTCCATGGTCGCCCTTGCTGTTTTGATGCCTATTGTTGCTTCTATGGGTGGAAATGCAGGAACACAAAGTCTAACTGTTGTTGTAAGACAATTAGCCCTAGGAGAAATATCGCATAAAGATGCGTTTAGAACCATAAAAAAAGAGGTTGCTATATCTTTACTTAATGGTCTGCTTTTTGCCATTGTCATGGGTATAATAGCTTGGATGTGGTTTCATATACCGTTGCTTGGTGTTGTCATCGGCTTAAGCATGATTATAAATTTGCTAATGGCAGGATTTTTTGGGGCTATGATTCCTTTAGTCTTAAAAGTTTTGGGAATTGACCCAGCTATAGGAAGTACAGTTATTTTAACAACTATAACTGATGTTGTAGGCTTTTTTAGCTTTTTGGCATTAGCAAAATATATATTATTATAAAGGATTTGTAAAACTTGGAATTATTATTTTTATTTTTTATTGTTTCTGTTGGAATATCTTTTTTGTGTTCTGTTTTAGAATCAGTTTTGCTCTCTGTAAACATGTCTTACGTAGCAGTATTGGAGAAAGAGAAGCCCTCAATCGGTAAATTATTACGTCATCATAAAGAGAATATAAATAAATCAATAGCTTCCGTTTTGATTTTAAATACAATAGCAAATACTTTGGGTGCAGCAGCAGTCGGTGCACAGGCATCAAAGATATTTGGGGATGATGCAGTCGTATATGTTTCAGTTATTTTGACCTTTGCCATTTTATTTATCTCTGAGATTATCCCAAAGACAATAGGTGCGATTTATTGGAAACAGCTTGCACCAATTACAGCTTATATTATACGGGTATTTATTTGGATAACCTACCCAATTATTTTAAGTACATTAGCCGTTACTAATAAAATTTCAAGAGGAAAGACAGATGGGCATTCTTTGACGAAAGAAGAACTTTTAGAGAGTATGCTTATGAGTGAAGATGAGGGAATTATTGATGAAAAAGAGTCAGATGTCATAGAAAATATTTTAAATCTTGACAATATAAAAGTGAATGAGGTTTTAACCCCTAGAAGTGTTGTTTTTGCCTTGGATGAAACTATGAAAATCAAAGATGTTATTAAGACACAGCCTGCAATTTTTAAATTTTCACGTATTCCTATTTATCATGGCTCATTAGAAGATGTGACAGGTTTAGTGCTTACAAAAAAAATATTCAAACAGGCACTTGAAGATGATTCTGTACCTCTTTCTGCAATCAAAAAAGAGATGTTTTCCATTAATGAAAATATCCCCGTAAGTAAAGCACTTGATTTATTTATATCAAAAAAAGACCATATGTTTCTAGTGCGAGATAATTATGACCAAACTGAGGGAATTATTACGCTCGAAGATTGTGTGGAAACTATTTTAGGCGTTGAAATTATGGATGAAAGTGATACTACTGAAGATATGCGTGAACTTGCAAAAAGAAAAATGAAATTACGTCGTAAAGAGAAAGAACATTAAATTCTTTCTCTTTATGATAAAACTTGATGCATATTAACGCTACCACCTATCTCCTCTATAAGTATATCCATAAGTCTAAATAACTGTATGGAGTGTTCTTCTGCTTCTTTAAATCTATTGATTATCTCTATTTTAGATTTATGCTTTGCCATACATCCTCCTTGTAAAGCACAATCAAGATTTTCATTAATTAGAGTATGAAAGCTAAGATGATGTAACTCCATTTTTGCAAATATTGAATTATTACCAAATAACTCTCTTCCCTTTGAATAATACCATTTTCCAAAGCCACAGTGATGTGCATCTTTTTTCAAATCTTCAGTTACCGAACTATTTACAACAGCGGAGTAGGCATCACTTTTAAATAAAATGTGATGAATTTTATAGGTGGATAAAAAAAGTGCAAAATTGCTTTTGTTAGAATATTGAGAGGTTCTTTTCATATCTTGCGTTAATGTACCGAGTGTATCTTTAAATTTCTGCATAGTTTGGTTTGCATTAGAAGCAATGGAACTCATATTAAGGGAATTTTCTGAAATAGTCCCTGATTGCTGTTGTAATGTTTGGATAGTTATGCTAATTTCACCTGTAGCTTTCCCCGTTCTTTCCGCAAGTTTACGCACTTCATCTGCAACAACGGCAAAACCACGTCCATGCTCACCTGCACGTGCTGCTTCAATAGCAGCATTGAGTGCAAGTAGATTTGTCTGATCAGCTATATCTTTTATGAGGTTGATAATAGTCGTAATATCATTGACATTACTACCCATCTGTTCTATTCCATCGGTAGTATCTACAACTAACTCACTTAATGTAGAAATTTCCGAACTGGTATTTTCAACTGCCTGATAAGTTTCGCGTGTTGCATTAAAAGCATTAGAAGTAAGATCTGTAACTTCGGTAAAAGCACTTTCTGTTTTGGCAATATCGGTAGTGATAATGTTCAGATTCCCCTTCATTCCGTTATTGAGCTTATTAAACTCTGTTGATAGCATACCCATAGTCTGGTATCTTTCATTGGCCTTCATTGCATTAATTGCTTTTTGAATGGTATTAGCAGTATCTTTAAATTCTCCATGTAAACCAGATGGAAACATACTTCTATACATATGTCCTTGACTGACAGCATTGATAGTATTTCTAGCCTCTCTTAATATAACTTCCATTTGATCTAATGCATTATTAATATTCCATGCGATTTTTTCAAGCTGAGTTCCATTCTTATAAATAATGACACGATTTGCAAGTTTTCCATTTTGTACATCAATGAGTACATGTTCAATTTTATCCATAATAGGATCATTTGCACGTCTTCTCTTCTTTTTGGGGATGAGAAGGGAAACAATACCTAGAACAATAGCAGTAAGACCAATTATTAAATGTGATGAAAATATTAAAAAAATCCCCATTAAAACAACAAGAGTTAAAAGAGTTAGAACTTGTATATTTTTTAATATATTCACAATACCATTCCTTTTTGTAAATTCATAACAAGTTCATCGTATGAGAAGTTTTTTTGTGTTAAAAAATCATTTAAAACGGCTTGTGAAGCTTCCATTCCACCTCTTTTTTCAGCATCTACCAAAAGTTTGTAAATAGGCGTAATAGCTTCTACAGCAGAGAGCGTAGGTTTTCTTCGTACTGAGGTATAACTAATGACATTCTGATTTGTGTCAAAATCTGGTGTAATATAGGCGAATACCCAATAGTAGCTACCGTCAGATGAGAGATTTTTGACAAAGCCAAAAAATTCTTTTTTGGCTTTGAGTAAATCCCAAAGTACTTTAAATGCCAATTTTGGCATATCGGGGTGACGAATTATATTATGGTTTGAACCGATTAAATCTGTAGCAGGATAACCTGCCATTGCCGTAAATATCTCATTACAGTAGATAATTTTACCTTTTAAATCTGTTTTAGAGACGATAAAATCATTTTCACCCAGTTCTTTTTCAATATTTTTGATATTTTTGGGTGCATCTTTTTTCGATAAACTTTTATATGCCATATAGTTACTCCTTATCGAAGATTCTTAACTATATTCTATAACTTATATATAAGTTAAGATTTAATTTTAATAGTATATCTTAAAAGATCTATATAGGGGTTACCTATTGTTACATGCCAGGAATCCTAGGAATTTTTTTGAGTTTAGAGTTTCGGCAGTAAAGACCCCAGCCTTTTTTCAACCAGTGTCCAATAACAGGTAGTGGGAGCATAAAGGCACGTTTTTCATCTCTGTAAACAAAAGCTGCACCATTTCCAGTATCCATTACACATAAAATATTTAAATGTTGATGATACCCTTTAAAATCACTGCCGCCGTTATCGCGTTGTTCAATATTATGTGCTGTATTTTTTGCCATAACCTCTGCTACATGCCCTTGTTTTGCTCTCCAGTCATAACCCTCAAGAGAAGCAATATCACCGATTGCATAAATATTTGAGAGTGAACCATCTTCATTTAAAATGCAAGAATAATCATCTGTTTTAATAAACCCCGCTTCATTCGTAGGTAAATCTGAGTTTTGAATCACTTGATGACCGTTACCCGCAGGAATAAACATGGTAAAATCTGATGCTAATTTACTTTCATCCTCAAAAACAATAGCATCTTTTTCAAACTGTTTTATTTTTTTTCCGAAGTGCTGTTTGATGCCAAGTTTACTAAACATTATATCCATCATTTTCAGTGCTTGTGGTCCCATACGTTTACCAGGTTTAAGCATTGGAGCAAAAAATGTTAGTTCAAAATTATCTCTGATACCTTTTTTCTTAAGCATATTATGTACATTGAAAAGTAGTTCAAATCCTGGACCACCGCGAACTGCGGAGCTATCCTTGGGATTACCACCGAATCCCATACAAATTTTACCGCTGCCTTTTTTTACAAGTCTATCAAGTGCATCTCTGATTTTAAGTGACTGTTCAGGTGTACCACAGATTGAAAGTGTATTTTCAATACCAGATGCTTTCATTTTTGCAGCACCCATCGCAATAATGAGATAATCATAATCATTTATAATTTGTCCGCTTGTAAGTGTGACACTATTGTTCTCTTTTGATAGAGCTGACACTTCATCAATGATAAGATTAAATCCGTGTGCATGTTGCAGCTCTTTTAAATCAACGCATACATCTTGAAATTGACTCTCATGGGTTGGTATCCAGATGGAAGTAGGATAAATATAAAAATATTCTCTATTGCTTACGAGAGTAACATTATAATTTAGTTTTCTTAAATAAGATGCAGCATCCACTCCAGCAAATCCACCGCCTAAAATAAGTATTTTTTTCATATCGTTACCTTTTATTAGCTAAAATTATAAGAAATATTATCCTAATTGGTGTTAGAAGTAGATTAAACAAGCTATTTTTATCGTCAATTATATTTTTCATTAAGCCACATTTTTATTGAAATATCATTAAATGCTTTCTTTAGAACTCTTT
>JALUBM010000184.1 GCA_027044845.1 Sulfurimonas sp. | reverse complement strand
GCAAATATTACATATATATTCAAGAAAAGTTGATACAATTTTGGATATAAAAGGATTTTATTAATGAAAGTAACAGTAAATGGAAATAGTAAAGTATTTAAAAATGATGCAACACTTTTAGAGATTTTAAAAGAGCTTGATTTAATTGATAAAGTTATGGCAGCTGCACTTAATATGGAAATAGTCAAGCAAGATAATTGGGATAAACAAATTCTCAAAGATAATGATAAATTAGAACTGCTTGATTTTGTTGGTGGTGGATGAGTCTGCCACCTCTATACAAACAACGCTGATAGCATATTCACCATCATGTGTAATAGATAAAGAAGCATTTAAAATATTAAACCTTCCGATTATATTTTTTGAAAGGGCAAAGAGTGGAGCCCCTTTTTTAGATTTATAAATTTTTATATCATAAAATGAACACTCTGCACCTATACCAGTACCCAATGCTTTTGAGAATGCTTCTTTTGCAGCCCAAAATCCTGCTGCAGTTGTATAGGATTTTACGAGTGCAATTTCGTCTTCTATCAAAAATTTACGAAGTCCTTTTTCTCCAAATCGCTCTATTAAGCGATTCATACGAGAAGTTTTTATAATATCTATTCCAATCATTTGTTATTGAATAACAAATTCAGTAAAGTAAATACCTTTTATCTGTCCATCAGTAATCATAGCATTGAGAATATCCATAATCTGATCTGAGACTTTTTGTTTCCCTTTTTTAGATGAGATTTCTTCTAGTGTTTTAGAACTGAGTATTCGGATGATCCTATCTCGAAGAACAGGTGTCTTTGCATCTAGTTCATGACTTAATTCTGGATCACTAAGTTCTAAAGACATTGTTACTTTAAGATATCTTCTGCCTGAATCACTTTTTAGATTGACAGTGAAAGTGTCAAGTGGATAAAGTGTACCTATGCTATCAAGTTTTCTGTTATTGAAAGAATCACTTGATGTACTTCTTTTTGTTTGTTGATTGTTAACTCTTTTTTCTTGTGCTTGAGGTGCATTTTTTGTTGCTGTTTTATCATCTCCGCTCATAAGGAGGAAAGCGACAACAGCACCGATTATAATGATTAAGACTAGAACAACAATGATAATAATCATTAACATATTGCTTGATTTTTTCTCTTTAGGTGCCGAATCTTCTGTTTTTTCTTCTTCTTTTTCTTCTTTTGCCATGTTTTTTCCTTAAAATTACGTTTTTATTTTTGTTAGTATATCAAAAATTATAAAAAATTATAAATTTGCTATTCTAATGTTAAGTCTTTTAATGGTAAAAACTCGTAGGTATCGGCATTATAATATTCTATCTTTCCAGTTTCTACATCATAGCACCAGCCGTGTATATGTAGATTTCCTGTTTTAAATTTTTGTTGAACATTTGGATAAGTAAGAATATTTTCTATTTGCTTAATTACGGAGAGTTTTTCTGTAAGACGGAGTAAGTCTTGTGTTGGTGCATTAGTACCAAGACTTAAAATTGCCATTTTTTTTGCACTTTCACCGAGCTTAAGCCATTTTCTTGTGTGAATAAGAGAGGGATTATCATCTATCTCTTCGTAAAGATGTTCACAAGCTCCACAATGGGTGTGACCACAAATAATTATTTCACTGACATTTAAAATACTTACGGCATATTCTATTGCAGATGCCGTTGAATGAAAATCTTCGTCAGGTTTAAATGGCGGAACAAAATTACCAACATTACGGACTACAAATAAATCTCCAGGATTTGTCTGTACCATAAGATCGGGAACAACTCTTGAATCTG
Source organism: Sulfurimonas sp. (assembly GCA_027044845.1). Lineage (GTDB taxonomy): Bacteria > Campylobacterota > Campylobacteria > Campylobacterales > Sulfurimonadaceae > Sulfurimonas. Next base: position 3,414 of record JALUBM010000184.1, on the reverse strand, counting down.
AACACCCTATAAAAAGTGCTTTTGGCGATTGTCCACTTTTGACAAGCTGAAGAAGAGAATCTTTGTTCTTTTTAAAATAGCTTCTAAAAAGTTCATTCCCTTTCGCATACCTTTCTAAGTTCATACAAAGTCCTTTATGAACAGCAAGTGATATTTAAAGATTTTATAATCTCTTCAAAAATATCTCCGATTTCACGGTCAGAATCATGATATTCGATGACTAAAACTTCTTTACCATTGGAAACTTTAGTAGTGTATATCTCTTCAGGTTTTCTAGCATATTTTGCAATAATAGAATCAACATGTGAACTCACATTCTCTTTTTCTTCAAGGGTGTCATAAGCGATAGATAATCTTGCAAATCTCTCTTCACTTCTAAACTCAGTATCAATCATTTTTTACCTTTTTGAAATATTGAGTTATTATACAACGAAATTATGCAAATATAACTTTAAACTGTATAAATTAATACCACTCTAAGAGTTTTGTTACTTCATCGACAATAAACGTTTTTATAGCTGTTTTTTCCAAAGGTTTTTTTGAGACAAGTGCTTTTGTGATATTTTGCATTTTTGCTTCTTTGAGTCTTGCATCCAAGGCATAGACTTCTCTTACATCACCGACTAATGAAACTTCACCGATAAAAATAGTCTCTTTTGAAATGGCACGGTCACGAAAACTGCTGATAATTGCGGCTAAAATTGCTAAATCTGCCGCAGTTTCCGTAATTTTTATGCCACCTGTTATATTAATGAAAACATCATAACCTGAGAGCGGAATTTCTAGTTTTCTCTCGAGCAAGGCTAAAAGCATATTTAAACGGTTATTGTCAAAACCAGTAGCCTGTCTTTTTGCATTGGGAGTATGAGATTCTGAAACAAGTGCTTGAACCTCTAAAATAATAGGACGGGAACCTTCCATTATGACAGTGAGTGCCGAACCACTTTGACTTGAATTACGGTTAAAAAAGCGCGAAGCAATATCAGTTGCACTTACAAGTCCTTGTTCTTTCATCTCAAATACACCTATTTCGCTAGTTGCACCAAAACGGTTTTTAAATCCTCTTAAAATTCGTAACTCTTGAGATGAATCTCCTTCAAAGTAAAGTACGGTATCAACCATATGTTCTAAAACTCGAGGTCCTGCAATAGAGCCTTCTTTTGTTATATGACCGATAATGAAAATTGCCAAATCTTTTTCTTTGGCGATACGCATCAACTCAAAAGTAATTTGACGAACTTGTGTAACACTTCCTGGAGCTGAAGTGATATTTTCTGAGTAAATAGTTTGTATAGAATCAATAATGAGAAAATCATACTCTCGATGCTGGAGTTCTACTAAAATTTGTTCAAGTCGTATTTCACTTAAAAGGTAGAGAGAATCATAGTTAGATTTAAGACGATTTGCACGCATTTTGATTTGTGAGGTGGACTCTTCTCCAGTGACATAGAGTACATTTTTAGCTGTTGAAGCGATATTAGCACCAACTTTTAGGAGTAGAGTTGATTTTCCAACACCTGGACTTCCTCCAATAAGAGTAAGGCTTCCAGGAACTATTCCTCCACCCAATACATTGTCAAGCTCGGTATCAAGTGAAGAAAATCTATAAATTTCTTCTTCTACAACCTCATTGATACTTATGGCTTTAGCTGATGAAGTAGATGTGTTTTTTGTTTGTTTGACAACTTCTTGTTGATGTTCATTGAGCTCTATAAAACTATCCCAAGCACCGCAGTTTGTACATTTTCCCATCCATTTTGGAGTAGTTAGCCCACAGTGTTGACATTCAAATAGTATTTTTTTCTTTGCCATAGTTATTATCTCTTATTTATATTTGAAGGTATTGTAGCTTTTTTTTTGGTTTGGTAATAAAGATATGGCATTTTGTCATAAAAGGGGAGAAGAAAGTTTACTCTTCTTTTATGAAAATCGCATCAAGCATACCATCCACAAATTCGTATTTGTCAAATGATGTAAGATTCTCAGGCTGTTCCCCTGTTCCAACATAAAGAATAGGAAGTTTGAGGGCATAGGCGATAGAAAATATACTTCCACCTTTTGCCGTACCATCAAGTTTTGTAATAATAATGCCATCTATACCTATCATTTCATTAAAAGCTTTGGCTTGAGAGATTGCAGAATTACCCTGTGTACCGTCTATAATGAGTATTGTTTTATGTGGAGCACCTTTATGTGCTTTTTCGCAAATACGTTTTATTTTTTTGAGTTCATTTGCTAGATTTGTTTGTGTATGCAAACGTCCTGCTGTATCTATAATAACGTTGTCAAATTCTTTTGCTTTTGCTGAATCTATGGCATCATAGGCAACCGCTGAACTGTCATGCCCTTGTTTTGAAGCGACTATTGGAATATCGAGCCTGTTTGCCCAAAGTGTGAGTTGTTCAATTGCTGCTGCACGAAAAGTATCACCTGCACCAAGGAGTACTTTTTTTCCTTTTTTCTTGTATTTGTATGCAAGTTTTGAAATGGTCGTGGTCTTTCCTGCTCCATTGACACCGACGATGAGTTCTACAAAAGGTGGTGTAAATTCTGGTTTGACATAAGAAGTATATGCCAGTGTAGCCAAAAGTTTTGAGCGTAAAATTTCACGGGTAATTTTATCTTGATATATTTCATTAAGTATAATCTCTACTAATTCATATTCAACATCCGCTTCAAGAAGAATATCTTCAAGTTCATTTTTTGTGAAAGTAATTTTTTTCTTTGGAGCGACTGTTTTAATCGCTTCAACAGTCTTATTAAGTGATTTTTTTATAAAACCAAACATTTATAATCCTAAAGCCTTTTTGATGTCACTTTCTATAAATTCTTCTTCTGTTGCACCTTGATAATATTTTATGAACTTACCGTCTTTATAAAGCACCATAAGTGGAATACCAAAATCTCTTCCTAATTTTAACTGTTTTGTTATGGTATTGATTAAATGCATATTTCCATTTGAATTAACAAGTGTGTAGTTGGCATGATGTTGTTTTCTAAATTCTTCAAGTTTTGCATTTGGTATGTTATTCTCAACTGTTACGCCTAAAACGATTAACTTATCTTTATATTTTTTTTGTAGCGATGCTAAATGTGATGCTTCTGCTTGACAAGGTGGACACCATGTTGCAAATATATCATAAATAATTACCTTGCCTTTTGCATTATTTAGTGTAAGTCCATTAGTCGTTTTTTCTATAACATATTGCTTATTATTAAGCGATGTTAAAACAATTTTATTTGTTGTAAGCAAAGAGTTCGCTTTTTGTTCAGTCTTTTCTTTTTCTTTTGAACATGCTCCAAAGAGTAAGCTGATTGCCAGTAAAGTTGTTAAAAGTGGAAGTTGTTTCATAGAATTTTTTGCCTTTGTTTGTTAAGATGTGTAAAATTATAGCGATAAAGATTTAATATGAC
>JALUBM010000183.1 GCA_027044845.1 Sulfurimonas sp. | reverse complement strand
CTTTTTTAAGTATTTAAAATGAAGCAGAGTCATAAAAAAGGATTGTACAATGTTTACAGATAGTGTTGAATTATCAGTTAGTTCTGGAAAAGGTGGACAAGGATGTGTTGCATTCCGTCGTGAAAAGTTTGTACTCAATGGTGGTCCAAATGGTGGTGACGGAGGAAAAGGCGGTGATATCTGGTTTAAATGTGATAATAATACGCATACACTTTCGCATTTTCAAAGACGAATGCATATAAAAGCAGATAACGGTAAACCTGGAGAAGGCTCTAATTGTACAGGAAAATCAGGTGCAAAAAAAGTTGTTATTGTTCCACCCGGAACGCAGATTGTTGATCAGGAAAGTGGTGAAGTTCTTTTTGATATGCTAAAAGACGGACAAGAAGAAAAGTTTCTTCAAGGTGGAAAAGGTGGACTGGGTAATACGCATTTTAAATCTCCTACAAATCAAAGACCAACTTATGCACAACCAGGTGAAAAAGGGGAAACAAAAAATATAAAACTTGATTTGAAACTTATTGCTGATGTTGGTTTGGTTGGTTTTCCAAATGTCGGAAAATCTACACTTATTTCTACTGTGTCTAATGCGAGACCTGAGATTGCAAATTATGAATTTACAACATTAACACCGAAGCTTGGACAAGTAAATATTGGAGATTATGAGTCTTTTGTTATGGCAGATATTCCTGGAATTATCGGTGGAGCACATGAAGGAAAAGGTCTTGGTATCCAGTTTTTGCGTCATATAGAGCGAACAAAGACATTGCTGTTTATGATTGATTTAGCTTCATATAGAGATTTAAAAGCACAGATTGAAACACTGAAAAATGAGGTGGCTTCTTTCTCTGATAAACTGGGAAGTTCACGATATGCTATTGCTCTAACACGTACAGATATTATTCCTCAAAATGAGATAAATGAAAAAGTTGCTGAGTTTATAAAGATGCTTGAACTTGAACCAAGTAATGGTAGTGAATTTGATTTTGATAAAGATTTATCATATTTTATTCAAGAGAGTGCTGATGAAACATTTGGGTATGATAGAGAAAAACCTTATTTTATCGTTCCTATATCTTCTGCTATCAGTAAAAATATAGAACCTTTAAAGTATGCACTCTTTAATTTAGTACATCAGACAAGACTGTAGAATATGCGTGTAGTAGTGAAAGTCGGAAGTGCTGTTTTGACTCAGGACGGGGAAATAGCACTTGAACGAATGCAAGCGCTTGTTGATTTTTTAACTGAACTTAGAAAAGAGCATGAAGTAATTTTAGTCTCTTCTGGTGCGGTTGCAGGTGGTTATACAAAGTTAAAACTTGACAGAAATATTATTGCTAACAAGCAGGCACTCGCAGCAATTGGTCAGCCCGTACTTATGAATAAATATACAAGAAAATTTCTACAATACGATATAATGGTAGCACAAGTTTTAGTAACAGCGGCAAATTTAAATTCTCAAGACGATATAAAACGAGTGCGTTCAACTGTAAAAACACTATTATGCCATGATGTTCTTCCTATTGTAAATGAAAATGATGCAACAGCAACAGAAGAACTTGAACTTGGTGATAATGACCAACTCTCAGCCTATATAACAAAAGGTACAGAATCGGATATGTTGATTATTCTTTCTGATATTGATGCTTATTATGATAGTGATCCAAGACAAAATAGGGATGCGAAACCTCTTAAAATTCTAAATAAGATTGATGAAGAAGAATTAAGAAAAGATGTAAGCCCAAATAATATTTTTGCGACAGGTGGTATAGTTACAAAACTTAAGGCGGCAGATTATTTGCTAAAGGCAAATATTGATACTTTTCTTGCCAGTGGATTTGATTTAAGTGATGTGAAAAGTTTTATGATAGAGTCCTCCCACGAGGGTGGCACACTCTTTACATGTAAAGGCTAATTATGACAAATGTTATATTTATGGGTACACCCGATTATGCTCAGAAGATTCTTCAAAGATTGATAGATACCAATGACATCAATGTCGTGGCTGTTTACACGCAGCCAGATAAACCTGTTGGACGTAAAAAAATACTTACACCTCCTCCTGTAAAAACGATTGCTCAAAAACATAATATATCGCTATACCAGCCAAATAGACTGCGTGATGAAGAAGCAATTCAAGAGGTGTTATTAATAGAGTGCGATTATATTTTGGTAGCTGCTTATGGACAGATACTGCCCAGAGAAATTTTGGAGCATGCACCGTGCATTAATTTACATGCTTCAATACTACCTCAATACCGTGGAGCCAGTCCAATTCAACAAACATTGCTTAATGGTGACCAGACTACAGGTGTAACTGCAATGTTAATGGAAGAGGGACTTGATACTGGTGATATTTTAAAAATTGAGACAATTTCCGTTGCTGATGATATGATGGTAGAAGAACTTTTTGACAAACTTACACAAATTGCAGCAGATTTAACGGTAGATATAGTACATAATTTTGCATCATATACGCCAAAAAAACAAGATGAAGCAGAGGCTACACACTGTAAAAAAATTACAAAAGCAGACGGTGAAGTAAAATTTGAGACTGCTTTAGAAGTTTATAATAAGTATTGTGCATTCACTCCATGGCCAGGCATTTATCTTTCAAATGGACTTAAAATAAAAGCGATGAAGTTAGAATCTGCAGATATTATGTATGAAGATGCAGGAAAGATTATTGTAATTGATAAAACAAGTGTTGTTGTTACATGTAAACAGGGTTCTTTACGTATCTATAAAGTACAGCCACAATCAAAAAAAGAGATGGATGTCATCTCATACATTAATGGTAAAAGACTTACCCTTGAAGATACTTTACTTTAAAAAACTACCTTCTACGCAGCTTTATTTAAAAGAAGCCTTGAAAAAGAATACACTAAAAACCCCTGTAGCGGTGGTGACAGATATTCAAACAAATGGTATTGGCAGTAGAAAAAATAGTTGGATTTCACAAGAGGGTAACCTCTTTTTGTCTTTTTGCCTTAGTAGCGATACATTGCCAAAAGATTTGAAATTAGAATCTGTTTCTATATATTTATCTTATTTATTAAAAGAGACTTTAAATCAATTTGGCTCAAAAGTTTTTTTAAAATGGCCCAATGATTTGTATATAGAAAACAAAAAAATTGGTGGTATAATTACAAATATTGTTAACAATACTCTTATTTGTGGTGTTGGTGTGAATCTTACAACAGCACCTAAAGGATTTGGATTACTAGATATAACAATAAATAGAGAAATATTATTAGAAGAATATTTTAAAAAAATTGCAAAAAATGTTTTATGGAAGCAAGTTTTTAGCAAATATAAGATAGAATTTGAAAATAATAAGAAATTTTTTACACATAGTAATAATGAAAGAATATCGCTTGAGGCTTTAGTCCTTGAGAATGATGGCAGTTTAAATGTAAATGGTGAGAGGATATATAGCAGGCGATGAGTGAAATAATAGTAATTGCAAATCAAAAGGGTGGGGTAGGAAAGACTACTACTGCTGTAAACTTGGCAGCTTCACTGGCTGTTGCAGAAAAAAAAGTGCTTTTGATTGACTCTGATCCGCAGGCTAATGCCACGACATCATTGGGATTTCACCGAAATGACTATGAATTTAATATTTATCATGTACTTATTGGCACAAAAAAGCTTAAAGATATTATTTTAAAATCTGATTTGCCGACTCTTCATCTTGCACCTTCAAATATTGGTCTCGTAGGCATAGAAAAAGAGTATTATGATGCCGACAAGGCTAAAGGGCGTGAGCTTGTTTTGAAAAGAGCGATTGTAAATATTCAAAAAGATTATGATTATATAATTATAGATTCTCCGCCAGCACTTGGACCTATGACCATCAATGCACTTTCTGCCGCAAATTCGGTTATTATTCCTATTCAGTGCGAATTTTTTGCACTTGAAGGTTTGGCACAACTTTTGAATACAGTAAAATTGGTGAGAAAATCAATTAATCCAAAATTGGCAGTAAAAGGTTTTTTACCAACGATGTTCTCTTCACAAAACAATCTTTCAAAGCAGGTCTTTGCAGATTTACGCCAACATTTTAAAGGAAAACTCTTTAAAGATGAAGCAGATAAATACATAGTAGTCCCGCGTAATGTAAAACTTGCGGAGTCTCCGTCATTTGGAAAACCAGCTATTCTTTATGACGTAAAATCAAGCGGATCTATCGCATATCAAAATTTAGCACAGGCAATAATAAAATAATGAAGTCACAAAAGTTAGGGAGAGGCTTAGATGCACTCTTGGGTGAAATAGATGAAGCATACGAAAATGAAGGTTCACAGAATGATGCTATTTTAGAAATACCACTCAAAGATATTCGACCGAACCCTTTTCAACCGAGAAAATCATTTGATGAAGAAGCACTTTTAGAACTCTCTGAATCTATTAAAAATGATGGATTAATTCAGCCTATTATCGTAACGGAAGATATAGACGGTTATATACTTATAGCAGGAGAGAGAAGATTTCGTGCTTCAAAACTTGCAAAACTTAAAAAAATTCGTGCAGTAGTGTTAAACTCTGATGAACAAAAGATGAGACAGTTTGCTCTTATTGAAAATATTCAGAGAGAAGAGTTAAATGCTGTTGAACTGGCAGAGGCTTATATCGAACTGATTAAGCTTCATGATATTACGCATGATGAACTTTCAAATATTATTCATAAAAGTAGGGTGCATATAACAAATACATTACGTTTACTGCAACTGTCTCCAAAAATTCAAAAAGCTTTGATTGACAAAAAAATTTCAGCAGGGCATGCTAAAGTTATGGTTGGTTTAGATGAAAATAATCAACAATTAATTTTAAATTCAATTGTTGGTCAAAAATTGAGTGTACGTGAAGTGGAAACCATGATAAAAAATATGAAAAAGAGACAGACTCCTTCAGATGCATCAACGCAAAGTGATTCTGTCAATTATGATTTTTCAGAGCTCAAAGAAGAACTCGGTGCTTTAGGCTTACATGTGAAGGACTTAAAAAATAAAATTACCATCAATTTTGACTCACAAAATGAAATCAATGACTTTTTGTCACATTTTAGAAATTAATTAAAAAAATAACAAATTTATATCTTCATTTAACTATCGTTTCAATTTTATCATAGTATAATCACGCAACTTTTAGGAGGTGCTATGTTAGATATAAATCCAATACTACTCTTGGCTACATTTGTTGTATTTGTTTCC
>JALUBM010000182.1 GCA_027044845.1 Sulfurimonas sp. | reverse complement strand
TCACGATTTACCCATTCGGCTATCGGACTGCGTTATTTATATGCAAATATGCAAGAACTGCAAAACAACACCTCTATACTTGAATTTAGCATTAATGATGCCATTCAAACCATTGCAGAAAAACTGCTTATAAATAAGCCCGACATCATAGGTATAGGTGTTTATATTTGGAATGCTTCAGAGGTGCATGAGCTTATTCACATTTTAAAAAAAGTCTCTCCTTCTACTGCCATTGTTCTTGGTGGTCCAGAGGTTACCTACCTGCCTTTTCGTGTAAACTTTGATGATGCCGACTATATTATACAAGGTGAAGGTGATTTAGCATTTTATGAACTATGCAAAAACCTTACAGAAGGTAAAACTCCAGAAAAACTCATAAAAATGACTGCACCAAATCTAAAAGAGATACAACTCCCTTACATGTACTACACAGATGATGACATTAAAAACCGCTACCTTTATGTAGAAATTTCACGGGGCTGCCCTTTTGAATGTGAATTTTGTCTCTCTTCAATGGATGAAAAAGTACGTGCATTCAACCTTGATGAAGTCTTGGCAGAGTTTGAAAAACTTTGGCAAAGAGGTGCAAGAAACTTTAAATTTGTGGACAGAACTTTTAACCTCAATATGAAAGCGGCCAATAAAATTTTAGACTTCTTTTTAGAAAAAGAACCGCCTTATTTTGCCCATTTTGAAGTTATTCCAGACCATTTTCCTGCCTCCTTGCGAGAAAAAATCAAACGATTTCCCCATGGAGCCTTACAACTTGAAATAGGCATACAAACACTCAATCCAGAAATTGCCAACAATATTTCAAGACAACTCAAACTTGATAAGATAAAAGACAATATTACCTTTTTAGAAAATGAGACAACAGCTCATATTCATCTTGATTTAATTGTAGGTTTACCAGGTGAAAGTTTGGAGAGTTTTGGGCGTAATCTTGATAAACTAATGCGTATGAGCAGTTGTGAAATACAAATCGGCATACTTAAAAAGCTTTCAGGAACACATATAAAACGTCATGACATAGAAGCAGGGATGGTTTACAGCGATATTCCACCTTACGATATTCTTAAAAATAATCAACTCACTTTTCTTGATATTCAAATCATGAAGCGTTTTGCACGGTTTTGGGATCTATTTTATAACAGCGGCAATTTTAGAACATCTATTCATCTGCTTTGGCAAAATGAAAGCGTATATACAAACTTTTATGCGTTTGGAGTGTGGATTTATAAGCAAACAGACGCTACCTACAAAATTTCGCTACAAAGGCAAGGAGAATTACTTTTTGATTATTTAAGTAGTATAAAAAAATTAGAGCAACAAATAATTGCCAAAGCCATGATTTATGACATGATGAAACTCAAAGGACGAGCTTTACCTACTTACCTTAAAGCTTTTACAAGTAACATTAACATTGAGGCAAAACAAGGAACATCAGGCTTTAACAAAAGACAGACGAAATAAAGACAATTTTAAACATTTTATGCTAAAATAACTAAAATTTATATGGTAAAGGACATAGAATGTTCGGATGTAAGGCAAAACTGGAAAAACTAAAAAAAGAATATGAAATACAAATAGCACAGCTTCAAGCAGAAAATGATGAACTGCATAATGAAGTACGACAATTGAGGCAGACTCCATCAAATAATCAAGATATAGCTGTTGATAACAGGTTAGAAAAAATCATTATTGACAGTTATAGTAGTGGTACACACTTTTTACAAGCTACAATCGAAGAGAACCTTGTTAAACTTGAAGAGATAAATGGGCTTAATGGTAAAACAAATGAAAAAATGCTCTATGCAAAAGAGCAAACATCTCAAATCGCATCGACAATAGAAAATATTCAACAACATGCAAATACACTTGGGGATGACTCAAATTCACTTAACGATAGTGTCCTTTCCATTGCAGAGATTATAAATCTCATCAAAGACATCTCAGACCAAACAAACTTACTTGCACTTAATGCTGCCATCGAAGCAGCTCGTGCAGGTGAACACGGACGTGGATTTGCAGTTGTTGCCGATGAAGTAAGAAAACTTGCAGAGCGTACCCAAAAAGCAACGCAAGAAGTAGAAATTAACATCAATGGACTCAAACAAAACTCAAATTCTATGATGGAAATCAGTAACACATTTAGAGATGAAACATCCAAAATAATAGACACGATAGATGTCTTCAGTGAAAATATTGAAAGAGTTGTGGAAAACTCCAATGAAATTAAAGATAGAACACAAAACCTAACAGCCGAATTTCATGTCAGTAATGGTAAAATCGATCACATCGCACTCAAAATCATCGGATACAAAGCGATACTTGATAAAAAAGTAGTTACCATCTCAGATGAAAATAGCTGTCGATTCGGAAAATGGTTCTCAGAAACTGCCCATACGTTACTTAAAGGAAACCGACTTATTCCAAGCATTTTAAAACACCACCAGATTGTGCATCAAGAGCTTAAAAAAGCGATGCAAGAGAATGTAGAAGGTAATTTTGATGGGGCACTCGAAGAGTTGAAAAAAGTCGAACATTCAAGTGAAGTTGGTTTTGAAGAGCTTTTAAGTGCTGTCAAAGAAGCGACCAACGAATCGTAGTGATTCTAAAAGTATAAAATGATTATAAAAATCGATACTATCAATACGGATGAATTACAGATTTATAAAGAGTTAAGAGATAATGCTTTTCGGAGTGACAAAAGTTTTATAGCCGACAGTCCAAAGGTTGTAAATCTTTTGCTTCAAAGTAATATAGAGATAAAAAGCATACTTGCCACACAAGAATATTATGATGAATTTATGCCACTTGTATCGGCAAAGAAAATTCCTAGGGTTTACATAACCACAAAAAAAGAGATGAGTGCTATTGTTGGGCATAAAATTCATCATAACTGTATGGCACATGGCATTCGTCCTGCTGATATAAATTTAGCAGATGCGAGTGATACAATTATAATGCTCGACAACATTACCTCTAGTGAAAATGTCGGTTCTATTGCCAGAAGTGCCGCAGCACTTGGTGTAAAAAGCTACTTTTTACCAAAATCATCACCACATCCTTTCAATAGACGTGCACTGCGTGTTTCAATGGGCTATACCTATATGCTGGATATTCATATTTATGAAGATATTTTTGAAACTATAAAAGCTTTAAAGTTTGCTGGATATACAATTTATGCAGCAGAAGTGACAGAAAACGCAGTGCCTCTTTCGCAGTTACATGTAAAACAAAAGTGGGTACTTATCATGGGGCATGAAGGTAAAGGAATATCCCAAAAGATTTTAAATGTATGCGACAAGATTGTCTCTATTGAAATGCAAGAAGGCATAAAAAGCTTCAATGTCGGTGTTGCCGCTTCAATTTTAATGTATAGTTTTGGACAATCAGGATATTAAAGGTATAATTTCAAAAAAGAAATAATACTATGAACTTCTCTAAACTTCCTCTCTCAAAAGAAATGCTCCAAACTATAGACTCATTAGGCTATAAAAATATGACGCCCGTACAAGCAGAATCACTGCCTCTTATACTAGAAGGAAAAGATGTGATTGCCGAGGCAAAAACAGGTAGTGGAAAAACGGCTGCTTTTGGCATAGGACTTTTGCAAAATCTTGATGTAAAAAAATTTCGTGTACAGGCATTGGTGCTTTGCCCTACACGGGAACTTGCTGACCAAGTAGCAAAAGAACTGCGTCGTCTTGCCCGATTTCAGCATAATATCAAAATTTTAATGCTTACAGGTGGGGAGTCTTTTGGAAAACAACTTGGTTCACTTGCACATCAAGCTCATATCATCGTCGGTACGCCTGGGCGTGTTTTGAAACATTTAAGCAAAGAGAGTCTAGAACTTTCAAACCTCAAAACATTAGTTTTTGATGAAGCGGATAGAATGTTGGATATGGGCTTTATTGAAGAGATAAAAAGCGTCCTCTCTTTTGTACCCAAAGAACGACAAACACTACTTTTTTCTGCTACTTATGATGATGAAATACTAGACATCAGTAAAAAATTTCAAAAGAATGCTCTCCATGTAAAGACAACACAAAAAGAGGGTGAAAATAAAATCCAACAAGAATTTTATGAAACAAATAATAAAGTCGAGACATTAATAAAAATATTTGCGACCTATAAACCGAAAAATATCATCGTCTTTACAAATACTAAACTTGAAGCAAAAGAGCTTGCTGAGTCATTGGTGCAAAATAAAATAGATGCACTAGCAATTCACGGTGACTTAGAACAATATGAAAGAAATGACGTACTTGTACAGTTTGCAAACAAGTCATGCCCTGTTTTGGTAGCAACAGATGTAGCAGCACGCGGACTTGATATAAAAGAATTGAGCATGGTAGTAAATTATGACTTGCCACATACTTTAGAAACATACACACATAGAATAGGGCGAACGGGTCGTGCTGGTGCAGAGGGTATTGCTATTACACTGTATGATTCAAGAGAAATAGAAAAAATAGAACCTTATGAAGAAAGACAAGAATGCCATTTTTTAGACACCTCAATATTGAAAAATATGCAGGGATTTGACATGAAACCAGAGTATGTAACCCTTGTCATAGAAGGCGGGAAAAAAGACAAAATCCGAGCAGGAGATATTTTAGGGGCATTAACGGGCGATACAGGACTGAAAGGCTCAAGCATCGGAAAAATAGATTTGTATGACAAACAAAGTTATGTAGCGATAGAAAACGGCTTGATAGATGAAGCCCACAAAAAGCTCAAAAACGGAAAAATAAAAAATAAAAAATTTAGCATTTGGATACTTTAAAACTTTTCTTAAAAAAAGAAGGTATAATGCAACCAATATAAATTAGACAAGGATTAGGAATGAAATTATTAAAAGTCATTTTAGCTTTTTCATTGTTTGCATCTTTATCATTTGCGAATGGTAAAAGTATTGCAATACAATTAAAACTAAATGCTAGTTCTAAAGCTATTAAGCAATGGGAACGCGTTTTTAAAAAAGAGCATAAGATGAAAAGATTGGGAATAGATAAATTGTCTGCTAATGACAAAGTATCTTTAGAAAAGTATTTATTAGACCATGCAGCTGATTCTGACCATCCAGAAGCAGCTGGATTATAGAAAAAGGAGAAAAAATGAAAAAAATCATAACGGTAGGAATAATAAGTTCAATATTTACTTTGTCATTAAGTGCGAATAGTGATTTAGAAAGAAAAATAGATAATTTACAAAAA
>JALUBM010000181.1 GCA_027044845.1 Sulfurimonas sp. | reverse complement strand
GTAGCCTAACTCTTTTAAAGTTTTAACAGCTTGTGTTCCAGAGTAGTCAAACTCACAAGCCTGACCGATAATAATCGGACCAGAACCTATAAGTAAAATAGTTTTAATGTCGGTGCGTTTTGGCATTTGTTACCTCTTAAAAAATGGTTATAAAAATTTTAAAATTATAGCTAAAAGGCACTTAATAGCAGTTTAGCTTCAACTGTTTTAATAGTTAAAAGTGTATAGGAGAGATGCAAGACCCGAATAGATAAATTTGTTAGTTACTAAAGGACTGTTATATGCACTGTTTGGAACTTTATCTGCTCTTATGTTTAAAAATACTGAGATTTTTTGAGTAATAGGGTACTTTATATATGTTTGAACGCCAAATTCAAAACCTCCCTTTGGAGAATACGCAGGACGATTTAGTGTTGCTTCTGTGTTTTTGATACCGTAATAATAATCAACAAATTTTCTAGGTTGATATAAAATCATTGCACTTGGATAAAAAGTAAAATTACCTGTTTTAAATTCATTCCCGATTTCAACTTTGCTTATCCACGAATTATATGTATGAAGCATATCTCCTAAAAGCATTATCTCTATATAAGATGAGTTTTTGTATCTGGCACTCCAAGCAAGTCCTCCTTCGAATGTAGACTTTCTATTGTCCATACCTTTTAAAAATTCAGAATCTGATGATTTATATCCTGATGTCCTAGGTTGTACAGTGAAAGAAAACCCCCAAGAATAATCCTCTTTTTTGTCTCCTAAAAAGTAAATACCAAATCGACTCCATCGTGCATATACAACAGAATTGTCAAAAAAGATAACAGGTGAGGGTAAAACCAGCGTGGGAGTATCTTTGTAAGGTTCATTTTGAAAATATGCTCCAGCACCAACTGTTAGTTTCTGTTCATTCTGCTGGGCGGCAAGATTAAAAAATAGTAGCAGTAATAGTAAAAGATATTTCATTTTACACTCCTTATCATGTGAAAATAGCTTGGTTCATTTGCTTTGTAGTATTGTTCAACTACGGCATTTTGATAGCCTTGAGACTTCGTAACAGAGATTATTTTTCCGACTTTGAGACCTTTAAAAAAGATGTTATCGAGTCCTGATGTTATCACTTCATCTCCTTGTTTAATATTAAACCATGCTGGTATAAAGTTAATTACTATGTTTTTTGCATTATTCCCGTGTGCAATTCCTGGTGCTTTGTCCTTCCCAACATATACTGAATAAGCACTTTGTATATCAGTATTGAGGAGAGCAAGAGGTTTTTTATCCTTTGAAATAACTATTCCAGCTACTAATTCTTTATATGTTAACCCATAAATTTTAGAAGCATTATAATCAGGAATATCCATCCAAAGTCTGTTTAAATTTCCAAATTTTTCATAAGATATAG
The DNA here is from genome assembly GCA_027044845.1 of Sulfurimonas sp. Classification (GTDB taxonomy): domain Bacteria; phylum Campylobacterota; class Campylobacteria; order Campylobacterales; family Sulfurimonadaceae; genus Sulfurimonas. The sequence continues at coordinate 3,855 of JALUBM010000181.1, read as the reverse complement.
TACGTACAAGCTGTACTTGTGGATTCAATTTTAATGAAGAATTGTTTTTTATATAGATGTCGTTGATTTCTGAGGCAAGCTGCTGCATGATGAGATGATTATTTTCATACTTTTGTAGTTTATTTTTTAAATTTTTTATCTCTTTGGCTTGAAAGGAATACATATCAATTTTGTTTTCAATAAAATTCACTGTAGAAAAGTAATTTGATTTAATGGAATTTAATGCTGAAATAATAGGAGACTGAATAAGGACCTTGTAATAAAATGCACCCAAAAAGAGTGCTAAAAGAAGGGAAAAATAGAAAAATGCCTTTTTATTCATTCTCAAAAAGTTCTTGGAGAAGGTCTATTTCTTCTAAAGCTCTACCTGTTCCGCGTGCAACGGCTAAAAGAGGCTCATCTGCTACAAAAACAGGTATTTTTACAAGATCAGAAAGGTATTTGTCCAATTGACGGATAAGTGCACCACCACCAGTTAAAATAATACCGTGATTTACAATATCACCAGCTAAATCAGGTGGCATTTGTTCTAAGACATCACGGAGTGCTTCTGCTACTTCTTTTAGTGGTTCTTTCATGGCATCTCTAGCATCTTCACTTGTCAATTCAACAGAACTTAAAAGCCCTTCCACTTGGTCACGTCCATTGACAACCATTGTAAGGTCTTGGTCAAGTGATACAGCCGTTCCTATATTGATTTTAATCTCTTCTGCGACTCTTTCACCGATTAAAAGATTGTATTTTTTTCTTACATAGTTGACGATGCCTTGGTCGATTTTATCACCGGCTGTACGGATTGATTTTGAAAGTACAAGTCCACCGAGAGAAACAACACCAATTTCAGTTGTTCCTCCTCCAATATCTACAACGAGATTTCCTTGTGGTTCACGAATATCAATACCTGCACCAATAGCCGCTGCCATAGGCTCTTCTATGAGAAATACTTCTCTTGCCCCAGCACTTAAAGCAGATTCTCGAACGGCTTTTCGCTCAACTTGAGTAAGTCCATAAGGGACACAAATAATTATACGTGGAGATATTAAAGAACTTCTTCCGTGTGCTTTTTCAATGAATTTTCGTATCATTCTTTCTGTCATATCAAAATCAGCAATGACACCGTCACGCATAGGGCGAATTGCTTTAATATTTCCTGGTGTTTTTCCTACCATTTCTTTGGCTTCATGACCAACTGCCAAAACACGCTGCTGACCGTACTTTTCAGTTTTCACAGCAACAACTGAAGGTTCGTTTATGATGATGCCACGCCCTTTTGCTATAACAATTGTATTCGCCGTTCCCAAGTCAATTGAAAGGTCATTTGAAAAAAGTCCGACTATTTTATTAAATATCATTTATTATACCTTATGCTATTTTTTGTGTTGTTTTTTTTATGTAAACAGGTTTTTCATTATTTTCGATGACTTCTTTGGTAATCATAACTTCATAATCTTGGTATTCAGGAAGTTCGTACATAATATCTATCATACTCTCTTCTAAAATTGCACGAAGTCCACGGGCACCTGTTTTGCGTTTGATGGCTTTTTGTGCAATGGCACGGAGTGCATCTTCTTCAAAATCAAGTTCAACATCATCTATCATAAAAAGTTTTTTATATTGTTTAACCAATGAATTTTTTGGTTCAGTTAATATACGAACCATGTCATCTTCGGTGATTTCATTCAAGGAAGCGATAATAGGAAGACGACCGACAAGTTCAGGGATTAACCCATAATGAACTAAATCATCTGGTTCTACCATGTCGTAAGTCGGTTTTTTTTCATCTTTTGTCTTTTTATCATGCCCAAATCCCAAAATATTTTCACCCTGTTTCCGTTTAAGTATCTCTTCAAGACCATCAAAAGCTCCACCACAAATAAATAAAATATTTGTTGTGTCAATTGATGTAAACTCTTGATTTGGATGTTTTCTGCCACCTTTTGGAGGAATATTGACAGAAGAACCTTCTATGATTTTTAGGAGTGCCTGCTGTACGCCCTCACCTGAAACATCACGTGTAATAGAACGGTTTTCACTCATACGGGATACTTTATCAACTTCATCAAGGAATATAATGCCTTCTTGGGCACGTTCTACATCGCCATCAGCTGCTTGAATAAGTTTTGTTAAAATATTTTCAACGTCTTCGCCCACATATCCAGCTTCTGTTAAACTTGTCGCATCGGCAATAGCAATAGGAACATTTAAAACTCTGGCAATAGTTTGTGCCATTAATGTTTTACCGCTTCCTGTAGGTCCGATAAGCAGAATATTTGATTTTGCAATTTCTGTATCATCATCTGTCACATTGTGCATTTTAAATATACGTTTATAGTGATTGTAAACAGCAACACTCAAAAGCTTTCTTGCACGTTCTTGGCCGATAATATATTCACCTAAAAAAGTATCCAGCTCTTTGGGTGTCATAAGTTGGTGAACTGCATCAACAAGTTCGTTATTACTCTCTTTCGGTAGTTCTTTTTCATCACCGAACATGATTTTGTAAGCAGAAACAACACAGTTTTTACAAATGTAAACACCGTTTCCTGCAATAAGGGGATTCTGTTCGCTTTCGTTTGCATCACAAAAGCTACAATGTCTGTGTATCATATATTTTTCCTTTCAAATGGAATTCCACGTTTTGTTTTAATGACAAAGTTACATAAATCAGTAACATAATGGTTGTCTGAATTTTCTAATAATTCACTTGCCGTATCTTTTAACGGTTTTCCTGATTCAAACAGCTCTCTATAGGCTGATTTGAGTGCATTAATATCTTCTCTTTCTAAATGTCGTCTGAGTCCTGTTAAATTTAGTCCTCGTAGTGAAGCACGATTTCCTTCAGCCATACAAAATGGCGGTATATCCTGAGCTAGAGCGGAAGCCCCTCCCACCATGGCATAATTTCCTACATGTACAAACTGATGAACAGGTGTCATTCCACCAATAACAACATAATCACCAAGCTCAACATGTCCTGCTAAAGTTGCAGCATTTGCTAAAATACAGTGGTTCCCTATAATTACATCGTGTCCTAAATGTACATAACCCATAAAAAGATTGTGATTGCCAATAATAGTTTTGGCACCACCGCCTTTTGTTCCAGGATTAAAAAGGGTAAATTCTCGAATTGTATTGTCATCCCCTATAATAAGCTCAACTTCTTCACCATTAAATTTTAAATCTTGAGGAATTGAACCAATAACCGCATGAGAAAATATGCGGTTGTTCTTTCCAATAGTCGTTTTTCCGTAAATACAACTGTTTGCATCTATGGTTGTTCCATCACCAATTTTTGTTTCACTTGAAATAAAACAAAATGGTCCTATAGTAACATCTTGACCTATGACTGCACCATCTTCAATGACAGCTAACTTCGATATTTTAGACAAAAAATAACCTTTTACTTATCTACTATCATAGCTTTTAATTCAGCTTCACTTGCTAATTTGTCATCAACATAAGCTTCACCTTTAAGCATCCAAATAGTCCCTTTTTGTTTGATTACAGAGATTCTGTACTCAAGTTTATCACCTGGTTTTACAGGTGTTCTAAATTTTGCTTTATCAATGCTCATAAAATAGACTACTTTATTGGCTATTTCTTCCTCTGTTAAATCACCCATACTTAAGAATGAAAGTATTCCACCTGCTTGTGCCATACCTTCTAAAATCATAACACCTGGGTAAATTGGATGACCTGGAAAGTGTCCCTGAAATACAGGCTCAGAAATAGAAATATTTTTGTAAGCAATAATTGATGCACCTTTGGTTATTTTAGTAACTCTGTCAACTAATAAAAATGGGTAGCGATGTGGGAGGATTTTTTGTATTTCTGTAACATCCATAAGCATAAATT
>JALUBM010000180.1 GCA_027044845.1 Sulfurimonas sp. | reverse complement strand
ATTTGTTAAATGAATTTGAATTAGGAAGATAAGATGATAGATACAAAACATATACAATATTTTAAAAATATTGTCGGTGAAGAAAATATTTATAGCGATAAAGCTCATTTATTAGCCTATTCTTATGATGCAACACGGGAACATTTTGAACCAGATGCGGTTGTATTCCCACGAGATGAAGCAGATATCAGTGAAATACTTAAATATTGTAATGAGCATAAAATTGTAATTGTACCTCGTGGAGCAGGTTCAGGATTTACAGGAGGTGCCCTTCCAAGCAAAGGTGGAATAATCTTAGCCATGGAAAGGCATATGAATAAAATTCTTGAAATTGATATAAAAAACATGGTTGCTATCGTACAACCAGGTGTTATCAATATGGATTTACAACGTGCTGTAGAAAAGATTGGGCTTTTTTATCCACCCGATCCAGCAAGTCAAGATTATTCAACTCTTGGTGGCAATGTAAGTGAAAATGCTGGTGGCATGCGTGCCGCAAAATACGGCATTACAAAAGATTACGTCATGGCTACGCGTGCAGTACTTCCAAATGGTGATGTGATAAAAGCGGGAAAAAGAACTATTAAAGATGTGGCGGGGTATAACATCAGCGGTATTTTAATAGCAAGTGAAGGAACTTTGGCAGTTCTTACAGAAATTACGCTCAAGCTTATTCCTAAACCAAAATTAACAAAAACAGCAATGGGTATATTTCCAACTGTGAATGATGCAATGGAAGCAGTTTATAAGACAATGGCAAGTGGTATTACCCCCGTTGCTATGGAGTTTTTAGATAATTTAACCATTAAAGCGGTTGAGAAGACCTTTCATAAGGGACTACCTATCAATGCAGGTGCTTTACTTGTTACAGATGTGGATGGAAACCTTCAAGATGATTTAGATTTTCAACTTGCACAAATTGAGAAAGTATTTCGTGAAAACGGATGTAGTGACTTTAAAGTAGCAAAAGATGAAAAAGAAGCAGCAGATATTTGGTTTGCCCGTCGTAATGCTTCACCTTCACTTAGTATTTACGGCAGTAAAAAACTCAATGAAGATGTAACTGTTCCTCGTGCAGTTTTACCACAATTACTAGAAAGATTTTATGCAATAGCAAAGAAATATAATGTCAATATCCCATGTTTTGGACATACAGGTGATGGCAATGTACATACAAATGTCATGGTCGATGGAAGCAAGCCAGAACAGGTAAAAATTGCTTATAAAGCTATAGAAGAAGTGTTTCAAGCAACGATAGATTTGGGTGGCACACTTTCAGGTGAGCATGGTATAGGTCTGGCAAAAGCACCTTACATGAGGATGGCTTTTAGTGATGAAGAAATGGAACTTTTTAAATCAATAAAAAAAGCTTTTGATCCAAATAACATCCTTAATCCTGCAAAAATGGGATTGAATTAAGAAATTATGAAGAAGAAACTCAAGGAGATATTAAAACAGGGAAAACTCTTTCTCGGCTCCTTTGTTGACAAAGAATTAACACTTTTTGCGGCAAGTTTGAGTTTTTATACTATATTTACCATCATTCCTCTTTTACTTATAATGATGGCAATTTTAACATCTATGCCTTCATTTTCAGAATATTACGTCAAAATTCAGGAATTTATCTTTTCAAATCTTATGCCTGTTAATTCTGAGAGTGTAATGTTTCAAATCAATGGTTTTTTACAAAATTCTTCCAAGATGGGTGCTATTGGATTTTTAGCTATTTTAATCTCTTCTCTACTGTTTTTTAAAAATTTTGAATACATTGCAAATAAAATTTTTCATGCAAAATCAAGAACATTGTGGGAAAGCATTACAACCTACTGGACACTATTAACTTTGACACCTATTGCACTTGGTATTTCATTTTACATTACGGGGTACATTGCAAACTTGATGGCTTCAAACTCTTTGACATCAGGAGTAAATATTCTTCCTTTAATTCCCTACATCATTATTTGGGGACTTTTCTTTTTGATTTTTCAAATATCTGCCAATGCAAAAATAAGCCCAAAAGCCTCGGCTATCAGCTCTTTTATTGTCTCTATCATCTTTAGTTTGAGCAAAAATGCTTTTATCTATTATGTATTTTTAAATAAATCTTATACGACAATGTACGGTTCATTTGCTATTTTAATGTTTTTGTTTTTATGGATTTATGTTTCATGGATTATTTTTCTTTACGGATTAAAATTATGCCACATTATAGATGAAATATATAAAAATAAAAAAGCTATAGCCTAAAAGTAAATAAAGGGCTTTTTTGCTAAAAATAGCTACGAGTGAGAGTAAAATTTCTACTATCAAATAGCCTTTTGGAAGTAAAATCTGCACAGCATGCGTATTTACATGTAAAAGATATTCTAAAGGGGTATCTAAAATATTGCCAAAACCACTTACATGTAAAACAATAGCTAATGGATAAAAAAGAGTAAACATGGATGTCCAAATAATTGAAAGAGGATGGTAAAGACTAAAATTTCCAAAAATTGCTAAAGAAAAAGGCAACATCATCAAATAAACCCAAAAAGAGAGTAGTACAAACTGTTTTATTTTATTTGCATCTTTAAAGTGGATTAGAAACAAAAAGATATAAAAAACACCACTAATTGAAAGCCAAAATCCTATACTAAAAAGTAATTTTGGAAATAAAGCAAGAATGAGAAGCAGTGTAACAAGCAAAGTCTGCATAGAAATTATTTGAATACCTCTATCATAAAAAATAAAACCTACAACAAGCATAACAAATGCCCGAAGCAAAGAGGGTGGTGAACCTATAAAAAGCAGATAACCAAAGAGTATAATAGATACAATAATAAAGCTATCCCTTTTATAACTTCTATAAGGAAAATATCTGTTTTGCAAGATTTTATAAGGGTATTTTATAAGAAAAAAGAGGATGGCAGCTAAAACACCTAAGTGAAATCCACTGATAGCAATAAGGTGAGATATTCCAAGGTTTGAAAACTGTTTTTGCATCTTTTGTGCTAGTGGTGTTGCCAAAAAAAGAGCCTTATACATGCTTGCTATGTCTTTGTTCTTATGTTGCTTCTCTATAAAAAGGGCAAGTTCTTGTTTGAGTGTCGGTTTTGTATCAATATTGAGTATTTTGCTAAAACTAAAAAAACCTTTGAGATACTCTTTAAAGCTAATTTTTCCTGCCCAAATTTCTACATATAGATGTTTTCCTTGCATATTTTTGAGCTTTTTCTTTGAAAGAGTATAAAATACAAGACCGTCATCACTTTTGAGTTTTAAAATTTCATAGCTTTTAATTTTGCCTTTTTTTGTGCGTTTTGTTTTTATGTAGGCTTTTTGAACTGTTGCACCTAGAAGCTGTGAATCGAATTTTGTAAGTTCTTTGTATTTGTAGTATTCAAAAGAGAGGGAAATACTAAGTAAGCTAAGAATAAAAACAAATAAGAGAAAAACATCTTTTTTTGAACTAAAAAGTGAGATTTTCTCTAATACTTTCATTTAGATAGAAGGCATTTCTACCTGTGGTAAGTCAATATTTGCTGATGTTGTATCAATATTTTGATACACTGTTTCAATACCTTGTGCATATCCTGGAGCATCAACAAAACGTGTTAGTTTTTTCTGAAAGATGAGTTTGACATGTCCTGTAGGACCATTTCTCTGTTTTCCAATGATAATTTCAGCATCTTCTTCTTCTTTTTCTATATAAGTTGAATTAAATTCTTTGCCCTCCGCCTTTGCTGCTTTTTCACGCTCTTTTTCTTCTTTGTAAAGATAAACATCATCACGATATACAAATAAAATAATGTCGGCATCTTGTTCAATTGAACCAGATTCACGAATATCACTGAGCATTGGACGTTTGTCATTACGGCTCTCAAGCCCACGATTAAGCTGTGAGAGTGCGACTATTGGCATTTCAAGTTCACGGGCAAGCATTTTAAGTCCACGTGAAATTTCAGATACTTGCAGGTGTCTGTCTTGTGAACCAATTCCCTGCATAATCTGAAGGTAGTCAATAACGGCAATCTCAATCTCAGGATGCTGATTTTTTAGTTTTCTAAGTTTTGAACGTAGTTGATTAATGTTGAGACTTCCTTGATCATCAACAAAAAGTTTTGCATCATTCATTCTATCAATCGCTCCATTGAGATTAGACCACTGATCATCATTCATATCGCCTACACGAAGCTTTTGTAAAGGTATAGAAGTCTGAATAGAAAGCAGACGAAGCATTAATTGTTCAGCAGGCATTTCAAGCGAGAAAAATGCAACTCCTTTACCTTGAAGTATCAAAGAATTTACAGTGTTAAGTACAAACGACGTTTTTCCCATCGCAGGCCTAGCAGCAATAATAACGAGGTCTCCTTTTCCAAAACCTGTTGTCATTTTGTTGAGTTCATTAAAACCTGTATCTACACCGACAAGTACGGAATTACCTCGTGCTTTCATCTCTTTGATGTATTCCATTGTATCAAAAGTCATTTTTGGAGAGTCTTTAAAATCACTTGTTTGATTATCTTGCGTAATTTCATAAAGCTTCTTTTCTACAATATCTATAACTTCGGCAGAAGGAAGTTCTTCTTCGACCGTTACTCTTTTTATCTCTGTGGTAAGCGTAAGAAGGTGACGTTTGAGTGATTTGTCTTTTATTTCATCAACATAGGCTTTTGTATTTGCTATAGGATTTGCTGAAAGAATTTCAAGTAAAACCTGCTCATCAAATTTTTTAGCTTTTATAAGTTCTTTTTTTATAAACTCTTCATCTATTGGCTGATCTTTTTGTAAGAGTGTCAACATTACCTGAAATATATCTTGATGTGTAGGCAGGTAAAAATCATCTTTTTTTAGTTCTACACTCAACTCATCAAATTGACTCGGTTCAAAAATGATAGAGCTTAAAACACTTCGTTCAAAAGCTAAATTATAAAGATTGTCTTGTGTCATAGTAATTTACTCTTTATTTTTTAAAGTGATTATAACACAAAAAAAGAACTTCTCATCAAGAGAGAGTTTAATTTTCTCCGATGTTTCAAGTTCAGCCGAACGAACATAAAAAATTTATAAGCTGTTAGAAAGTTCTTTTTTTTCTTCTTCTCTGATCTCTAATTTTTTCTTTTGAACCTCTTCAGTCAACTGCTGTTCAAGCTTCTTCTGCTGAAGTTTGTCATTTTTTCTAATTCGTTTGATTTTTTCTAATTCACGGATTCTTTTAGCATTAAGAATAGTTTTTTTATACTCTTTTTTCACACGGAGTTTTTTATCATCATCTAAATATATTTGTATTAATCCTGTTGCATTCACTTCATTAG
>JALUBM010000179.1 GCA_027044845.1 Sulfurimonas sp. | reverse complement strand
GATAAAGAAATACGTGTAGTACTTGAAAAAAATAAAAAAGCATTTATAGACTCTTTAAAAAGATATGAGTTTTTATTTGCTATTATTTTATTGATTGGTGCTATTTTTATTACATTGATTTCATATTTTCTTTTAAATAAGTTGATAAAACCTATTCTTAATTTATCACAATTAGTGCACACTATTACTGAAACGAAAAATTATTCTCGTTCTGTTCTTGTGAAAGGTAATGATGAAATAGCAAAATTAGCAAAAGCTTTTAATACAATGTTGCATGGTATTGACAGGGCACTACATGAGAACAAGCTTTTAAATAAAGAAATTGAAGAGACACAAAGAGAAGTTGTTTTTACTATGGGTGCAATTGGGGAAAGTCGTTCAAAAGAGACGGGGAATCATGTAAAAAGGGTTGCTGAATACTCCAAACTTTTAGCTCTATTTTATGGTTTAAGTGAAGAAGAATCTGAGATGATTAAACAAGCTTCCCCTATGCATGATATAGGAAAAGTCGCTATTCCTGATGCTGTTTTAAATAAGCCTGGGCGCTTTAACGAAGAGGAACGGGCAATAATGGATACGCATGCAGAGTTAGGATATGAAATGTTAAAACATTCTCAAAGACCACTCTTGAAAGCTGCATCGATAGTGGCTTATGAACATCATGAAAAGTATGATGGAAGTGGGTATCCAAGAGGATTAGCTGCAGAAGAAATTCATATTTATGGTCGTATAACAGCTCTCGCTGATGTTTTCGATGCATTGGGCTCAGACAGAGTTTATAAAAAGGCATGGGATGATGAGAGAATATTTTCACTTTTTAAAGAAGAAAGAGGAAAACATTTTGATCCACGATTAATAGATATTTTTTTTGATCATTTAGATCAGTTTTTAATGATAAGAGATAAATTTAAAGATGCTATATAAGGCTGATTAAGAGAAGTCTTTAAACATTGCTTAACTGATATTTTATAATGAATAAAGAAAGGACTACTTCATGAGATTAGATAACTATTTAGTAGAGAATGCCTTTACGGACAGTCGTAACAAAGCACAGGCTCTTATAAAAGAGGGGTTGGTCTTTGTAAATAAAAAAGTAGCAAAGAAAAGTTCTTACAAAGTAGAAAAGAGTGATGAAATAAAAGTGCAGGAACATAAATCTTATGTTTCGCGTGCGGCATTGAAACTGGAAGCCTTTTTAGATGAAATATCTTTACATGTAAGCAATAAAACAGCTTTGGATATCGGATCTTCTACAGGCGGTTTTACTCAGGTTTTGTTAGAACGCGGAGTAAAAGAGGTTAGTTGTGTGGATGTCGGACATGACCAACTGCATCACTCTTTGCGTGCGGATGAGAGGGTAAATGTGTATGAGGGATGTGATATTCGTAAGTTTACGTCGGACAAGCTCTTTGATTTAGTCGTGAGTGACGTGGCATTTATATCATTGCTCTATATTCTAGATGATGTTGAGAGGCTTGCATGTAAAGATATTATTTTGCTTTTTAAACCGCAGTTTGAAGTAGGGCGTGAAGTTAAACGTGATAAAAATGGTGTAGTTCAAGACAAAAAAGCCATAGCAAATGCAATGACAAAATTTGAAGATGCCTGCAGATTGAAAAACTGGCAGTTAGTAAAAAAATCTCCTTCAAAACTGACAGGAAAAGAGGGAAATTTAGAATACTGCTATTATTTTCGTAAAGAAGTTTTTTGAATATGATTTTTATTCTTCAAATTGGCTATAATGTTGTAATAATTAAGGAATATGCGTAAATGAAAGATACAACATCCATAGCTATTGGTGGATTTGACGGGATGCATGTCGGTCATCAGGCACTTTTTAACGAACTTGATGAAAATGGTACGATTATCGTTATAAATACTGGCTATGCAAATTTGACGCCTAATGAATTTCGTAAGCATTATACAAAGCATGCAATATTCTTTTTTGCTCTTGATGATATTCGTCATCTTGATGGAAAAGGATTTGTTTCGTTGCTTAAAATTAAATTTCCTAAACTGATAAAGATAGTAGTGGGGTATGATTTTCATTTTGGAAAAGACAGATGTTACTCTTTTGATGATTTAAAAGAGTTATTTAATGGGGAGGTCGTTGTGGTAGATGAAGTAAAACATAATAACGATTCGGTACATTCTCATAAGATACGTGCCAAACTGCAAATCGGTGATATAAAAGGTGCCAATGAGTTTCTTGGGCATAATTATATAGTAGAGGGCAAAAGAGTTGACGGGCAGGGGCTTGGCTCAAGTGAATTATTTCCTACGATAAATTTAGAGGTAAAAGATTTTTTACTTCCCAAAGAGGGTGTGTATGCCACGCTTACAAGAATAGATGATGAAGAGCATTATCATCCTTCGGTGAGTTTTATAGGACAGCGTATAACGACAGACGGCACTTTTGCGGTAGAGACACATATACTTGACGGCGAGGTTACATGTAAAGACAAAGCAGAAATCAGTTTTGTGGATTTTATAAGAAACAATGAAAAATTTGATTCAATCGAGCAGCTAAAAAAAGCGATAAAAAAAGATATAGCAAAAGCCAGCAAAGAATTACAATTCTTACAACTTTAAGGAAAAACTTGAACAGAGAATATTTAGAAAACAAAAATACGATACATTTTAAATTTGAACAAAGTAAAGACGATTTCATTGTTGATGAAATTCCGATTGTTTTTAAAGGAAATGGCAATTTTGCCATCTTACATGTAAAGAAGGTAGAACTCACTACGTGGGATATGATAGCGGTATTTGCTCAGTTTTTAAATCTGTCTGCTGAGAAAATAGGGTATGCTGGACTCAAAGATAAACATGCAACGACAACGCAGTATATTTCAGTAGAAGCCAAGTATGAAAAACAGCTCAAGAAGTTCAAACATCCGCAGATAAAAATACTCAATGCTACACGACATACACACTCTATACGCATGGGAGATTTGGCGGGGAACCGTTTTAGTATTAATCTCTTCGGTGTTTCTCAAATAGAAGCGGGACAGATCGAAAAACTTGCACGAAAGAGTGAAAAGAATGGACTGCCGAATTATTTTGGATACCAAAGATTCGGACGTGATGAAGATTCTATAGAACAAGCACGTGCCATGATTGCAGGTGATTTACATGTAAACGATGCAAAGCTTAAAAAGTTTCTTATCTCAATTTATCAGAGTCTCTACTTTAACGACTGGCTCAAAGAGAGAGTATTACTGAGTAGAGAAAAAAACGGTGGAAAGTTTTTGCTTTTAGAAGGTGATGTCTATCTTTCAAATGAAGACAAACTCTTTACTCCAAAGAAGATACCTCAAAAAGATTTTGAAGCATATAAAGTAGTTCCAACAGGACTTTTAGCAGGGCGTTATGTTTATCGTGCCAGAGGTAAAGCAAGAGAGATAGAAGCAAAATATGATGATGAATTTTTATATGATAAGGGATTACGAAGAGTGGCTTTAGTTTATCCTCAAGATATAAAATTTGCGTATAAAAATCATTTTGATATTTTAAACATCGCTTTTACTCTGCCAAAAGGTTCTTACGCAACGGTATTTTTGGAAAACATTGCTAATAAGAACTTTAAAGCGAAAAAAGTATCATTAAATTAGAGTGAGCCTATCATTTTAAGTAGCTCTTCAGGTCTATTAGAATTTTTTATAGCATTCTCTTTTGAAATAACTCTTTTTTGAAGTAAGTTTATAAGTTGTTGCGTCTGTGTTGTCATATGCGTTGCTTGTTGGTTTAACTGCATTTGAGAATAAATTTGGTGTACTTTATCTTCTCTAATTTGATTTTGTACGGCAGGATTTGTAATAAGTATTTCTTGTGTAGCTACTTTACCACCTTCCACTTTTGGAATAAGTGTTTGGGAAACAACAGCTACCAGTGAAGATGCAAGTTGTGCTCTTATTTGTGCTTGTTCTTCTCCGTCAAATACATCAATAATACGGTTAATTGTTCCAGGTGCAGAGTTGGTATGCAGGGTTCCAAAAACCAAGTGACCTGTCTCCGCTGCAGTAAGTGCTGCCCCAATTGTCTCGGCATCTCTCATTTCCCCAATGAGAATAATGTCGGGGTCTTGACGAAGAGAATACTTGAGTGCCGTAGCAAATGAGTCTGTACTACTTCCAACATCACGTTGCGAAAAAAGAGATTTGATGTTTTTATGTACAAATTCTACAGGGTCTTCGATAGTAATAATATGGCGGCGTTCTGTCATATTTATTTCATGGAGCATTGAGGCAAGCGTCGTTGATTTACCTGAACCAGTAGGACCAGTTACTAAGATAAGCCCTTTTTCTTTTTTTACAAGTTCTTTAAAAACTGGTGGGTTTCCATACTCATCAAGTGTCGGAATTTCAATGGGAATCATACGAAAAGCACAAGCAATTCCATGAATAGTTCTATAAAAATTCGCACGAAAACGACCAATATCCTTAAGCTCAAAAGAGAAATCTAGCTCGTTATGCTCTTCAAAAATCTTCTTTTGCTTATCCTCGATGAGAGAATATGCCATCTCTTCAATATCATTTGCACTGAGTACAGGAAGATTTAAAGCACGTAGTTCCTTATCTATTCTAATCTGTGGTTCACTCCCTACAACGAGGTGTAAATCAGAAGATTTAAATGCCAAGACACTCTTTAATAGTTTTTTAATATCTAACCGCTGTGATGCACTCTCTGTTACTACTTCTTCATTCATAAGAAACTCCTTTCATATTGTTCTTCATTAAATCCTACAATAATATTTTCATGGTATGCAACAACAGGGCGTTTGATAAGTAAATTTTCTTTACAAAGCCACTCTTGTTGCTGTTGTTCATTGAGGTTTAATTCTTTTAGTTTTAGATTTCTATAGGTTGTACTTCTTGTGTTTACAAGTGTTTTTATTCCAACCTTTAAAACCCAGTTTTCTATTTTTTCACAAGAAAGTTCTTGTGTTTTAAAGTCGAAAAGCTCATATTTTAAATTATGTTTTTTAAAAAAAGCAAGTGCTTTTTTCACACTGTCACAATTTTTAATGCCATAAACTTTCATCATACTATTACTCTATAATCTTTGGAACAATGAAAAAATCATCTGCACTTTTTGGTGCATGTTTTAAAATTTCGTTACTGATTAAAGAATCACAATGAGGGATATCTTCTCTTAGTGGTGTAGCGTTGTCACTCATCGCAAAAGTATCATCAATTCCGTCTGTATTAAGCTCACTTAAATTGTTTACAAAACTTACAATTTCTGAGAGTTGTGATACGATTTCTTCACGCTTATCATCGTTTACATGTAAAAAGGAGAGTCTTTCTAGTC
>JALUBM010000178.1:1049-5433 GCA_027044845.1 Sulfurimonas sp. | reverse complement strand
CTATTATTTTTTGCTATAATACTTGAAACACGATAAATAGGAGTTAATATGAAAAAGATGGTTTTGGCATTTATGCTATTGGTTGGTATGGTTCATGCGGGTAATTATACAAAGAAAGATAGAATCGAAGATATGAAAGCCATGGCAAAAGCTATGGATACTATTCAAAATGGATTTTTCTATAATAGTTATGAAACGGTTGCAGCAGGAGTGACAAAACTTTCTGATCATATTGAACATGTTCAGCCGCCGATTGAAGAGGCAGAAGAAAAAAATCCTATGGCTCGTTATATGAATGAAAAAATTCAAATGACTAATAAAATTGTAAAAAAGATAGACCAAAAAGCATTAACTATATTACAAAGATTTAAATCTGGCGATTCGTCACAGGCAGTACAAGCATATACAAAAATTGTTGGGCAATGTATGAAATGTCATAGAGAAATTAGACACTGGTAAAAGAGGATGCGATTTTTATTAGCAGTATTTCTTTTTATTGGTTCATTGCAAGCTGCAGAACTTATTCTTACGGGAACAGTTATTTCAAACAATAAAAAGATGATACCTGCCCGATATATGGGCTATGTCAAAAAAATTAATTTTGAAGTAGGTGATAGAGTTCAAAGAGAAGATACTCTTTTTGAACTTGAATCGGCAGAGTTTGATATTTTAGAATCTCAGGCAAACTTGGCACTTGAACAGACAAATCTGATGCTAGATGTATATAAAACAAGACTTAATGTTTTTAAAAAACGTAAACGACGACTCAAAAAGAAAAAGAAAATGATGTCTGTTATGGATTTTCGTGCAAATATGGAAGATTTTAACGAAAATATTGATGATATAAGTGGTTCAATTGAAGCTGCAAAACTATTGGTGAAATCGGCGAGTGAAAAGAGTAAACAATTTGCTACAATTGCTGGGTATTTAAAAATAAAAGCACCAAATGATGGCGTAGTTGTGGAGAGACGAATTCAAGTAGGTGATATGGTTGCTCCTGGTATGCTGACTATGGTAATTGTCGATATGAAACATCTTGAAATTGAAGCGGAAGTAGCAGAGTCTGATTTGAAATATGTTAGACGCCATAAAGTTGTAGAAATTAAAATCCCATCATTGGACTATAAAGCTTCTGGCTACATTAAAGCAATTGTTCCAAGTGCAAATCCAATGGCACATACTTTTAGAATTCGTGTACATTTTGAAAAAACAAATGATATGATTTTTCCAGGTATGTATGCTAAAGTATATATTAACTTGAAAAATGAATTGAAAAATAGGATATAACAATTACATAAAATAAACTTATGTAAACTTTAAAAAATCTGTCCTTGTTTTTATTTTGAGATTTATAACATAGCTTTTAGCGTGTTGTATACGAAATAATTGTAGGGAGTGTAGCAATATCTGCTTTGATTATCTTTATCATAGCAGGAATTATGACAAATATCTATGCAAAAGAAGAAGAGAGTAAAGGCAATTTTTTAACAAAAGCATTTTCATATTCTTTTGGAATATTATTAAAAGATATTGTTTCTCCCTTGTTGGTAGATTTATTTCTTGGTGCATTAATTACCGTAGCCATACCAAATAATTTAAGTGAAATTTTAGTTTGATACTTACCTAAGTCCCTAGAAATCTTGATTTGTACTTTTACTTTTCTATAAAAGAGCTAATTAATTGCTAACACTTTTATTATAAAATTCGATTAAGCTAGAAAGGAATAGGTCTAAGCATGCGCTTATTCCTTTTTGGAATGATTATAACTTTTACATTAAAATTATTCATAATCAACTATCCTGACAATTTCTTAAATATCAATTTATCGTCATTTTTGAGTTTAAATTAATCTTTTTTTTGTTAAAATATAAAAAATTGCTAACACTTCACTAATTTTGTTACGTGATAATGCGAACATTAAAATCAAAGGAGTCCCAAATGAAACTAACAAAGATTACATTATCATTAGTTTTGATAGGAACATTTACATTAGGTATGGCAGAAGAAAGAACTGCTTCAATGGATACCACAGGAAGTGTAGATGCCCAAATAGAAGCAATTCAGGCTGCACCTTCACAAGAGAGAGTACAGCTTATGAATGCATTTAAACAAAGATTGATGCAGATGAATCAAGAAGATCGTATGGCAGCAATACAAGAGATGCAAAATAAGATGCAGGCAAAATCTAGTAGTGTACAGGCATCAGTTACAAATACAGCAGCAATGGCAAAAGACATGATACAAACAAGAGTACAAGATATGCAGACGCAAACAAATGAGCAAATAAATCATGCTCAAAATATGATTCAGCAGCAAGTGGGTAATCAATTTATGCAAGGTGGAGGAGCTAGTGTTATTCCAAGTGGAGGAGCTAGTGTTATTCCAAGTGGAGGAGCTAGTGTTATTCCAAGTGGAGGAGCTAGTGTTATTCCAAGTGGAGGAGCTAGTGTTATTCCAAGTGGAGGAGCTAGTGTTATTCCAAATGGGGGAGCTAGTGTCATTCCAAGCGGGGGAGCTAATAGCGGAGCGAATATACCAGCGGGTGTACCGAGTATTAATACAAATATAATGCAACACAGATAATAAAAAATTTACACATATTAGTCATATACATAGCTTAATTATATGATTGATAATTTAGGAGAAAAATATGAAAAAAATGTTACTTATTATAATGTTGGGAATGCTCTCTACAAGTCTTTTTGCCTATTCAGATTTAGATATGGACGGCGTAGATGATAGTATCGATAAATGCCCTAATACACCGTTAACGGATTTGGTGGACATGAATGGCTGTACAAAAAAAATGCTTCTCTCCCCACACCATTTTGACATAATTATAGGTGCAAATTATTCTGATTCAAATTATGGTTCACGTAGTCAAATCAATACTTACTCAAGCTCATTTCAAGTTGATTATTATTATAAAAACTTTTCATTGCAAGCTTCAACATCTTATTTTGAAACTGATGGGGATGGTTATAGTGACAACGGAATGAATGACACATTTGTAGGGGCATCTTATCAATTTAAACCAGCACAAGCTCTCTCCTTTCATATAGGTATAGGTGCTCTTTTGCCGACATATGACACAGCACTCAATAATAACAATACAGACTATACAGCTTCAGCAAGCGTGAGCTATGCTTTAGGCAAAACAAATATTTTCGGCAGCTATATTTATACTATGATTAATGATGATGATATAGCAGGAATTGTGACATATCAAAATACAAATGCTTTTAGTGGTGGTTTAGGATATTATCTTACAAACAAACTTTATCTAAGTGGATCATATAATACTTCTGACAGTGTTTATATGAATATTGAAAAGATTAGAACAATTTCAGCATACGGATATTATAGTATCACTACTCATTGGTTTACGACCCTTTCTTATGTATATGGTTTAAGTGACAGTGCGAGTGATAATGCTGTTTCTATAAAACTCGGATACTATTTTTAGGATATATTTTAGGACACATGAGATGCAAAAGTATATACTTTTACTTGAAGATGATGAGACTTTGGCTCAAACTTTGCAAGAACTTTTACAAAATTATAATTATAAAGTAGATATGGTGCATTATGGGAGTGATGCCATTGATGCCTCGTATGAAAATAAGTATGATCTCTATATTTTTGATATAAATGTTCCTGATATGAGCGGGTTAGAACTTTTGGAGAGTTTACGTAGTGCTGAAGATAATACGCCGACTATTTTTATTAGTGCCTTGGTAGATTTAAATTCTATTTCAAAAGCTTTTGCAATCGGTGCGGATGACTATTTGAAAAAACCGTTCTTTCCAGAAGAATTGCTGATTCGTGTAAATGCAAAACTTTCTCATGTAAATGAAGATATAATTTATAAGAATCTACGATATTCTGTAAGTAAAAAAGAACTTTACAAAGAGGATAAAATAGTTTCTTTAGGAGAAGTTCAGGAGTGTTTGTGTGAATTATTTATGCAAAATATAGGCAATATACTAGATAAAACTATTTTGATGGACTGCCTTATAAGCTCTTCTGGAAATGCCTTACGTGTTGCATTAAACAAGTTTAAACATGTTACAGGACTTGATATAAAAAATATTCGTGGTATAGGATATCTCCTTGAAAAAAGTTGAAAAAGAGTCCCTGTTAAAGAGTTTTTTTCTCTTCTTCTTATCTCAAACACTCTTAGCAGGGGCACTTTTTTTTCTTAATTATCATAAATAGCTGCAAACGCTTGATGAAGATATATTTTCATCAATGCGACTTTGTAGTTTTTCGCTACAGTGTAAAGAGTTTCAGTTTGATTTTTCACCTATCAAAAAACATGAACTTTATAAACTTTATAAAGATAACGAGAGTTTAAGTGCTTATTTTTCTATTCCAAACTCAA
>JALUBM010000178.1:0-1039 GCA_027044845.1 Sulfurimonas sp. | reverse complement strand
AAAAAAAATAGTCTTAAAATCTATATTCCCAAAGAAAAATATTTAGAAAAGATAAATATACTGAAAAAAGATATTATATTGGATTTTTTTACGGTTGTTGCAATCATTGCTTTAATATCTTTGTTATTCGCTCTGTATGCACTCTCTCCACTTCGGAAGGCCTTACATTTAACAGAAGAATTTATAAAAGATATTTTGCATGATTATAACACTCCTCTGGCGACGCTTCGTCTTAATGTCTCTATGCTAAAAAATGAGATTGGAGATAATAAAAAGATTGACAGAATAGAAAACTCTGTACAAAATATTTTGAATCTACAATCAAATCTTAGAAGTTATCTAAATTCACATGCAATGCAAAAAGAGTTTTTTGATTTACAAGAGTTGCTTCAAAAGAGAATTTCTTTGATAGATAACAGTTATAAAGATATTAATTTTAGCCTAGAAATAAAATCTGTAAAACTGCATACAAATAAAGATGCTTTTACAAGGATTATAGATAATTTACTTTCAAACGCTGCGAAATATAATAAAAAAGGTGGGAATGTTAGCGTATGTTTTAAAAATCATATTTTAGAAATACAAGACACAGGAAAGGGTATTAAAAATCCTCGACGTGTTTTTGAAAGATTTTATAAAGAGCAAGAACGAGGAATAGGTATAGGATTGCATATAGTAAAAAAACTGTGTGAAGAACTACATATAGATATATCCCTACAAAGTGAAGTAAATAAAGGTACGATTTTTAGACTGAATCTTAAAAATATTATATAAGATTTTAACAAAATACCTAGTATAATCCCTTTATGATTTCCCAAGACTCCATAGAAGCTCTTAAGGCTCGACTTGATATTGTTGATATTGTAGGAAGCTATATAGAACTGAAAAAAGCAGGTGGTAATTTTAAAGCACCTTGCCCATTCCATGATGAGAAATCCCCTTCATTTGTTGTAAGTCCGCAAAAACAGATATACCATTGTTTTGGCTGTGGAGCAGGTGGTGACAGTGTGAAGTTTGTTATGGAATATGAAAAACTTAA
>JALUBM010000177.1:2071-5583 GCA_027044845.1 Sulfurimonas sp. | reverse complement strand
CCCTATCTCTTTTAATTCCACAAAATGCATAGGTCGTGTCAAATACTTTTGCTCAATATATCCCCCGAAATTGTGTGGATAAAGATAACCTTCATTAGAACTTGTTATGTTTTTTGGGATTTTCAGTATGTTGCCATTTTGCACACTCTCTATTGCCTTATTGATAGCAAGATACGCCGAATTTGATTTTGGAGAGGCACAAAGGTAGATAACCGCTTGTGCTAAAATAATTCTTG
The DNA here is from genome assembly GCA_027044845.1 of Sulfurimonas sp. Classification (GTDB taxonomy): domain Bacteria; phylum Campylobacterota; class Campylobacteria; order Campylobacterales; family Sulfurimonadaceae; genus Sulfurimonas. Next base: position 5,347 of record JALUBM010000177.1, on the reverse strand, counting down.
CTTCAGGATAGCCTATCTTACTAACACTTGTTAGGCATGATGTTGTCAGGGTTAATGCCTGAGGATTTGCATTGCCTACATCTTCACTTGCCAAAATCACAAGCCGTCTGGCAATAAAATCAGCACTTTCGCCTCCATCAATTAAACGAGCAAGATAATAAATTGCCGCATCCGAATCAGAACCACGAATAGATTTTATAAGAGCAGAAGCAAGATCATAATGTACTCCTGCTTCACTACTTCCTGCTTGCAATGCATTTGGACGAAGTGATTTTAATGTATCTAATGTTATCTTATTTTGAATATTTGAAGCAAATTCCAAAAGCTTTAGCATCGCTCTCGCATCCCCACCGCTTGAGGCGATTAAATACTCTTTTGCATCTTTATCAATGCTTACTTCACTACGTTCTAAAGCTTTTTGCAAGAGTTTTTCTAAATCTACATGTAGAATACTTTTAAGTTCAAAAAGCATAGAGCGTGAACGAATAGCAGATGTTAAAGAGTAAAAAGGATTTTCGGTTGAAGCACCTATAATCAGAACAGAGTTATTCTCCATTACAGGCAGTAGAACTTCTTGCTGATTTTTTGAAAGTCTATGCACCTCATCTATAAATATCAGAGGCTTTTGCAGAGCATTTTTATACTGCTCAAAGATTTTGCGAAGCTGCTCAATTTTTAATGATGTCGCATTAAATTCATAAAAAGGAAGTTGCATACTTTTTGCTATAACTCTGGCAAGAGAAGTCTTTCCCACTCCTGCAGGTCCATAAAAAAAGCTATGCCCTAGTGCCTCTTTTTCACATAAAACACGAAGCGGAGCATCCTTCGCTTTCAAATGTTCCTGCCCTACAATTTCGTCAAAATTTGAAGGACGAAGCAGATGTGTAAAATCCATCTACTGCTCTTTTTCTTCTTTTCTTTTGTTATCTCTAGCTTTTTTTTTCTCTTCTTTTAAAAATTTGTACAGTGCCGAATATTCACTGCGTGTCAAATATCTTGTCTTGCCTGTCGGCAGATTATTTAACTCTATTTCTGCAAAACTGACACGTTTTAAATCTGCCACTTCTGCTCCAAAGTGTGCAAAAAATCGACGTAATTCACGGTTTTTCCCTTCTTTAAGAGCAACTTTAAGTATAGAATAATTGGGTTGATTTTTTTGGACCTTATACCCGATAAAAGGCTTAATTTCCATAGAAGTAATCTTAGAATGTGAATGTGCACCTGCACTTGCATCTTCCAAATAAATACCGTTAAGCATAGCATCTTCCATATCAGGTGTTACTTCCCCTTTAATTTTAAGCTTATAAATTCGTTCCAAATCAGACTGCATCAAGGAAGTCGCTACATGTGAAGTATCCGTTAAAAGTAACAGCCCTTCACTTGCAAAGTCAAGACGCCCGACAGGGATAAAATGTTTAAACTCTTTACTCAAAGAATCGTATATGGTTCGTCTGCCCTTAGGGTCATTTTTCGTTACAAGTTCGCCTTTTGGTTTATTGTAAACGATTACCGTGTATTTTTCCTGCGGAGAGACCTGCTTTCCACTGATGTAAACTATGTCTACACCCTCTTGTACCTGTGTTGCGGGATTAGTTTCTATTTCACCGTTTACACGGACATAACCGTCTTGAACAGCCTTATCAGCCTCTCGTCTTGAGTACGTTGAATAATTCGCTATATATTTGTTTAATCTCATCATAATTTTATGCAATTCCTTTTTCTATGAGCGTGTGAATATGCAGCACGCCTTGTATTTTTTTTGCTTTATTTGTTATAACTAAAAGCTGAATTTTTTTCTCTTCAATCAACACAAGTGCATCACTCGCAAGCATCTCTTCATCATCAATGCTCATAGGATCTTTTGTTGCATATTTTAAAACATTATCTTCAAGTGAAAAATTTTGACGCATTAATGCACGGCGAACATCTCCGTCACTCATTAGCCCAATAAGTTTGCCTTCATCATCTACGATAAGCACCGTGCCAACTCTGCCTTCGCTGATTTTTAAAATTGCATCTTTTACTTTTGCATTTTTGTTTATAATAGGCAGTTCATCTGTTTTCATCAAATTTTTAACTTTAACAAAAAGTTTTTTCCCTAAAGCACCACCAGGATGAAAAGAAGCAAAATCACTTTTTTGAAAATTTCTGGCTTTCATCAAACAAACAGCTAGTGCATCACCAAGAGCAAGTGTCAAGGTAGTTGAACTTGTTGGTGCGATATTTAAAGGACAAGCCTCTTTTTCAACCACAACATCAATAACTACATCACTGTATTGTCCAAGCGTTGAGTTTTTATCTCTTGTCATACCTATAAGAGGAGTACCAAAACGTTTTATATGAGGGAGTATAGAACTGAGTTCTTCACTCTCACCTGAATAGCTAATAGCTATAACCACATCATCTTTGCCTACCATCCCCAAGTCACCATGAAGTGCTTCTGTAGGGTGCAAAAAAAAGCTTGGTGTTCCCGTTGAAGCAAAAGTTGCAGCCATTTTAGCACCTATAAGCCCACTTTTACCAACACCACTAATAACCAGTTTCCCTTTACATCTGAGGATAATGTCAATAGTTTTGTCAAATTCATTACCGATATTTTTTGCAGCATTTATTAAAGTCTGTGCCTCAATATTTAATGTTTCTTGTGCAATTATTTTATAATTCATAACCTTATTATACCTTTTTTATCATCAAGAAGATATAATACTAGAAATATGATTTTTAAAGGAAATACTATGAGAAATGTAATCGGTAAATATTTAGATACTATTGATGCTTTAACGCTAGAAGGTAGAATGCTCACTCATAACACACTAATTTTAGGCGAAGAAGGTTCGGGGAAAACAAATTTGGCATGTAAAATTAGAAATTTTGTAATTGATAATGATATACCAACCCTCTATATGGATTTTGCAAATTCGTACGAAGAGGAAGTAGAACTCAGATACAAAGATGAATATTTTAACTATATCCGATTTGATGAAAGTGAAGTCTTTGATGAAGCATTTTCCAAACTAGTAGCTGAAAAAAAGCATATATATATGGCGGTTGACCCTAGTTTTTTCTCAAAGAAACGAGAAAAAAGAAGTAAACTCTCAAAAATAATTTCTCAACAAGCTCTTTTAGATGATTATTACTATTTTTTTCATGATATTGAAAATTTAAACGGTTTTTACACAAAATTTGAGGACTTTCTAATTTACATGTTAAGTTTCGTAAATTTACAAAAGTATGGTCTTACATTTTTGGCACAACCACATCAAACTTTTGAAAATC
>JALUBM010000177.1:0-2061 GCA_027044845.1 Sulfurimonas sp. | reverse complement strand
TTGAAAATCCACATCTAAAACTGCTTTTTTCATTCCTTTATGTTGGAAAATGTTCCAATGCAAACTATTTTAACACAGCAATTTTAAAAACACTTAAGAAAAATAAATTTTATTATCAATGGAGAACAGCATACCCTACACTGCTCTTTAATGACATTAAAAGTAGTATGGTGAAAATTGATGAGTACATTCCCGAACTGTAATCATGCAAAAAATATTTGAAGAAGTTACCTCCCTCGATAATCGATGTTATAAAAACTTTTTCTTAAATGAAGATATCTTAATGGAACATGCTGCACAGGGCATGGCATTTTATATAAAACATAATTTTTCAAATAATGCAAAAATAACAATCGTTACAGGAAGTGGCAACAATGGAGCTGACGGCATTGCTCTTGCCCGTTTGTTGCATGAGGAGTATGATGTTTCACTTTTTTTTGTAAAAAAACCAAAATCTCCTATGGCTCTATTACAAAAAAAAAGAGTACATGCTTTACATATTACACCAATAGATAAACTGCAAAAATGTGACATCATCGTTGATGCTATCGTCGGTACAGGATTTGACGGTGAGTTTAATAATGCAATAGCAATTATTTTACAAAAAATCAATCAAACAGAAGCTTTTAAAATTGCCTGTGATGTTCCAAGCGGAATGAAAAAAAGCGGTGAATGTGACAAAGCAACATTTCAAGCTGATGTAACACTCACAATGGGTGCTTTAAAAAAATCTCTTTTTTTAGATGAAGCAAAGGATTTTACGGGAAAAATCGAAGTATTAGATTTGGGTATTTCTAGGAATATTTATGAAACACAAACAAATTGGCAGCTTTTAGATTTAAAGGACTTGCAACTGCCACTAAGAACACAACAAAATTCACATAAAGGTAGTTTTGGACATCTGACTGTACTTTGCGGCGAAAAGCATGGAGCATGTATTATAAGTGCACTCGCGGGATTAAAATTTGGGGCAGGACTTGTTACCTTGATTGGGCATAAAAACCATCAAATACTTGATATTCCCCATTCTTTAATGTATGCACATACTTTACCAGATAATACAACGGCAATAGCCTGTGGAATGGGTTTAGGAGAAGTGTTCAATCACAATGAGCTTAAGAACTTTTTAGAGAATGATTTAGCATTGATTATAGATGCAGATATTTTTTCTATGGAAATTATTTTAGAACTATTAGATCATAAGGATATTGTACTTACACCACATCCAAAAGAGTTTGCCTCACTTTTAAAAATTACAAAATTAGCAGATATAAGCGTAAAAGAATTACAAAAAAAACGTTTTTTTTATGTCGAACTTTTTTGCAAAGCCTACCCAAATATAACACTTCTTTTAAAAGGTGCAAATGTTATAATAGGTTCAAATAATACTTTTTTTATCAATCCTCACGGCAACTCCAAACTTGCAAAAGGAGGAAGTGGAGATGTCCTTAGCGGACTTATAGGCAGCTTACTTGCACAGGGAAATTCACCCTTACATGCCACGATACACGGTTCACTTGCCCATACAAAACTGGCACAAAACTACACTGGTGCTGATTTTTCTCTTACACCAGAGGATTTAATACACGGCATTGGCAATCTATAAGATTGCTTATGTTATAAATCTGATAACTAATTATAATATAGGACATACATAACATGGATAACAAACTAAAAATTGGAAAATACGAACTAGGTTCAAGACTTATCGTTGGAAGTGGAAAATATGACTCTTTTGAAACAACAAAAGATGCTACTCTTGCGAGTGGCAGTGAGCTTATTACTGTTGCCGTTAGACGTTTAAATATTACAGACCCAAGCAAAGAGAATCTTCGTGATACTTTTGCAGGAACAAATGTAAAGTTTCTTCCAAACTCTGCTGGATGTGTCACTGCTGAAGAGGCTATTACTACTTTTCGTTTGACTCGTGAAGCGACAGGCATTGACCTTATAAAACTTGAAGTTATTGGCGATACACAAAAAACACTCTATCCTGATGTTTTAGAGACTATTAAAGCGTGTGAAGTTTTACATAAAGAGGGCTTTACCATTATGGCTTAC